>JAOTYK010000002.1 GCA_029861955.1 Acidobacteriota bacterium | reverse complement strand
CCATCATTGTTGAAGTCACCCACCGCCACCCAGACAGGCTTGCGTCCTGCATCGAAGCGCTGCTCCGGGGCGAAGTTGCCGTCCCCCAGCCCCATCAACACCGAGACGCCATCGGACTGCCAGTTTGCGACGGCCAGGTCTTGCGTGCCGTCGTCGTCGAAGTCACCCACCGCGACCGAGCGTGGGTAATTCCCTGCGCCGAAGCGTTGTTCCGGCGCGAAACTTCCGTCGCCCAGGCCCAGCAGCACCGAAACGTCGTCCGAGTTGGCGTTGGTCACCGCGAGGTCCTGTGCGCCGTCGCCGTCGAAGTCGCCGACCGCCACCGAACGTGGGTCGCCGGCAGCGAAGCGTTGCTCCGGAGCGAAGCTTCCGTCGCCCAGACCCAGCAGCACCGAGAGGTCGTCCGTGCTGCTGTTGGCCACGACGAGATCCTGTACGCCGTCGCCATTGAAGTCACCTACCGCGACCGAGGTCGGGTTGAGCCCAACGTCGAAGCGCTGCTCCGGGGCGAAACTGCCGTCGCCAAGTCCCAGCAGCACCGAGACGTCGTCGGGGCCCCGATTCGGCGTGACGAGGTCCGCCACGCCGTCGCCGTCGAAGTCACCGATGACGACCGACTCCGGCAACTCCCCAACGCTGACCCGTTGCTCCGGGGCGAAGCTGCCGTTGCCCACGCCCAGCAGCACCGAGAGGTCGTCCGACGTCCAGTTCGCCACCACGAGGTCCTGGATGCCGTCGCCGTTGAGGTCACCGACCGCGACCGCCCACGACCGGTCTCCCGTGGGATAGCGTCCTCCCGGAAAGAGCACGCAGGCCTCCCGGCTCTGGGCGAACGCCGGCAACAGCAGCAGCGCGCAAAGGACGATCGGTTGAACCGCTCGGAGTGAGGGGTATGCAGTGAGAGTTCTGGAGATTAGAAACATCGGGACCGCCTCCTAACTTCAAGCGAGGCGCGAAAGGCGGCCCGGCAATTAGCCCCGGATGAAGGACCTGCCTCTTCGTCTCGCGGTCGACCAAGTCGCCGCCCAACTCACGAGGAGCAGAGGTCCGGCCAGTTGCAGATCCGGTCGCAAGCGACCGGGCCTGAACGCCAGGTAAGTGAGTCATGCTTACACAAGCCCGCAGGGGAGCGGCGTCGAAGCAAGAGACCGTAATCGTCCTGATTCTCCATAATCTTACCGAGCCGTCACGATCGTCACCCGATGCGGCCCGGTTCCCGGCGGCCATGTCCGGCCCCCTCCTTGCCAGCTAGCAAAAGATAGCTTATGCTATCTCTTAGGAGATCATCATGCCCCAGATTCAACTGGCAACCCGGATCGACGAAAACGTAAAGAAAGCCGTCGAGAAAATCTGCGAGGCCCGCGGGCTAAAGATGAACCGGTTCATCGAAGAGGCGCTGCTCGACAAACTCGAAGAACTTGAAGATGTCGAGGATCTCAAGGTCCTCTTGTGCGAGCCCACGCGCCCGTTGTCCGAAATCCTCAAAGATCTCAAACTCGATGGCAAACTTTAAGATCGAAGTTTCCGCCACGGCGGAAAAGCAGATCCGCAAGCTGGCCCAGGACGATCGGATCCGCGTGTTGCGTGCGATCCGGCCCCTGGCGAAGGAGCCACGCCCACCGGGCTCACGCAAGGTTCGTGGGTATGACGACGTGTTCCGCATCCGTGTCGGAACGCACCGAATCATCTACCGTGTCGTTGGACGACGACTCCTGATCATCATCCTGAAGATCGGGCATCGACGGGAGATCTACCGTTCGCTTCGGTAAGGACAGCGAACCCCGAATGACGGTTCCCCGGTCTGGGACCCACGGGTTATGAGTCCGCCGCTCTGGCCCCCCGGAAGTAACGCCGCCGAAAGTACAACGCGACGCTCACCAGCCCAAGCAGCACCGGGACCTCGACCAGCGGACCGATCACCGCCGCGAACGCGACACCGGATCCGATGCCGAAGACGGCGACGGCCACGGCGATCGCCAGCTCGAAGTTGTTGCTGGCCGCGGTGAACGACAGGGTCGTCGTCTTCGCGTAGTCGGCGCCGATCTTACGACCGAGCCAGAAGCTGACCAGGAACATCACCACGAAGTAGATGACCAGCGGGACGGCGATGCGCAGCACGTCCAGCGGGATGGCAACGATGCGTTCGCCCTTGAAGCTGAACATCACCAGGATCGTGAATAACAGGGCGATCAGCGTGATCGGGCTGATTCGCGGGATGAACACCCTGTGGTACCAGTCCTTGCCACGCAGCTTCACCAACACGAAGCGCGTGAGCATGCCCGCCAGGAACGGAATGCCGAGATAGATGAACACGCTTTCGGCGATCTGCCCCATGCTCACCGGAACCAGGCTGCCCTCCAGGCCGAACAGCGGTGGCAGGAACGTGATGAAGAACCAGGCATACAGGCTGAAGAACAGCACCTGGAAGATGCTGTTGAACGCGACCAGGCCGGCCGCGTACTCGGTGTCGCCCTCGGCGAGGTCGTTCCAGACGATGACCATCGCAATGCAGCGTGCAAGGCCGATCAGGATCAGCCCCGTCATGTACTCCGGGTAACCGCGCAGGAATACGATCGCCAGCGCGAACATCAGCGTCGGACCGATGACCCAGTTCTGGACCAGCGACAGGCCGAGCACCCTGCGGTTGCGGAAGACGTCGCCCAGTTCCTCGTACTTCACCTTGGCCAGCGGCGGGTACATCATCAGGATCAGCCCGATGGCGATCGGGATGTTGGTCGTGCCGACCTGTAAACCGTCGATGAACGACGAGACCTGAGGCGCGAGCGAGCCCAGGCCGACACCGATGGCCATGGCCATGAAGATCCAGACGGTCAGGTAACGGTCAAGGAACGAGAGTCCCT
The DNA here is from genome assembly GCA_029861955.1 of Acidobacteriota bacterium. Lineage (NCBI taxonomy): Bacteria > Pseudomonadati > Acidobacteriota > Acidobacteriota bacterium. Next base: position 256,600 of record JAOTYK010000002.1, on the reverse strand, counting down.
TGACGATTGTGCTCTTCATCGTTTCCTACTGCTTCGTGTAGGTCGCCTTCGCCGCGTCCAGGTAGGTCGTGCCGTCCAGGGACATCTCGTACTTCCAGTCGAAACCTTTCTCGGTGATGTTGTAGGTGGACAGCCGGGAGTGAATGGTCATGCCCCCCTGCAGGTCCTTGCCTGACACCACCAGGCTGCCGTCCTTGAAGTCGCCGGTGTAGTTCGAAATCCTGGCGCCCATGCTGTCGACCCAGATCATCTGCCACTTCTTGGTCTCGCGGTCGAAGCTGGTGAGGCCCATCCCGGTGAAATCCATGCCCATCATGTTGCCCTCGAACAGCATCTGCTGGGCACCGCCGCCGACGGTTGGACTCATCACTGCGGTGGCCTCGGTCTCGGTCCAGTCCGGACCCATGGGGTTCTCCTTGTAGAAGAACTTGACGGTGTAGGTGCCGTTCATGATCTCGAGTTCTTTCATCTCCGCCGGGGGGCCCATCGGGGGTGCGGCGGCCTCAGCAGTCTCGGCGGCTTCGGCAGCCTCGGCATGGGCGTGGCCTTCGTGGCTCTGGGCCCCTTCATGGTGGTCCGCGACGGCGGCCCCGAAACAAAGGGCTACGGCTGCAAGGGCGATCAATAACGGTTTCATCGGGGAATCCTCCAGGTGGGGGTTACGGAATCTGAGCGAACCGGCAGTATACAAAATCATCCGCCGTCGCTCACACTCGCCCGACCATCGAGATCGTGTTCAACACCGCATGCGCAATGATCAACGGCCACAGGTTGCGGCCCGAAAGCATGTAGGCCGCGCCCATGATCAGGCCGATCAGGCTGACCGTGATCGCCCCGGACCAACCGTGGGAGGGAAAATGGCGAAAACCGAAGAGCGCCGCCTGAGCCAGTACCGCAAGAATGGCGGCGATCGGTGTTCTGGAAAACAGGCGCTCGAACCAGTTCATCAGGAAGCCGCGATCCAGCAGTTCTTCCAGCATGGACTCCAGCCACACGAACGGGATGATCATAAAGAACAACGGCCAGTTGTCTTTCAGATTTCCGAACCGTGAGACCGCGCTCTCCGTCGACGTGTCCGGTGCAACGGCGAAGGGAAGTTGATCCTTGAGGATTTCAAAAACGATGATCGACGCGATCGTGGCGCCCAGGATCAGGCCGGAGACCAACAGGCACTTCACCCAGCTCTTCGGGTTGCATAGACCCAGATCTCGCCAGCGTACGCCGCGAACTCTCATGCGCCACGTTGCCAGCACGAGCGTGGTAAAGGACCAGAACAACCCGTTGGCAAGGAAGTGCGCGGATTCGAAGTAGATCTCCCGCACCAGGAACATCACCGAGATGTACAGCACAAGATCGAGCAGATAGCTGCTGGGTTTGTTCGACGACATCATGCCCGCGTGAGCAACGCCAACGCCTCGACCTGCCGCGTCTGCGGCATCATGTCAATCGGTTGCACCGACTGGATCGTGAACTTCTTCCGACGCAGGATCTCCAGATCTCGACAGAGCGTATCGGGGTCACACGATAGGTACGCGATCTTCTTGGTCGGGCAGCGCGCGATCGTCTCCAACACCGATTCCTCGGCGCCGGCCCGGGAGGGGTTCAACACGACGGCATCGGGAGCCGCGTCCTTCAACTTCGCCAACCCCCGCTCCACCGATACCGCCGAGACACGATAGTCGCCGAGCTTCCGCGCACGCATCGTCGCCTTGAGATCCGCGATGGCGCTACGGTTGCCTTCGGCGAAGAAGACTTCTTCAAACCCTTTGCGAAGTGCGAGACCGTGGGTCCCGACGCCGGAGTACAGATCCGCCAACATCTTCCCGCCGCCGAAGAACGTCTCCATCAGACGATGGATCTCGGGCAACAGCGCCAGGTTGACCTGGAAGAACGCGGCAGGGGAGACACGCAGTCGCAGGTCTGCGTGATCGACCCAGATCTCACGCTCGCCCCACAGCGGTTTCACGGAACCGCGGATCACCTGCGGCCCCTTGCTGGGATTGAGGTTGACCGAGATGCCGTCGATGGAAGGGCATTGTTTCCGCAGTCCGTCCAGCGGAAAGTTGGGCAGCTCCTTCGTGCGAAAGACGAGAGTCAGATGTTGACGCCCGGGGTCCGTTCCACAACGCACGTCGATGTGACGAAGCGAGCGTGGGACGCCGCGCGCGATCGCCAGAAACTTACGAATGCGTCGGGTCGTCTCCAGCAGCTCCGGGACCAGCACGCGACAGTCCGGTGCGTCGACGATCTCGCGGGTCTGGGAGCGGAAGTAGCCGAGCCGATTGCCACCCCGTTGTGACATGCCGACCGCCATCTTGGCCCGGTTCCGGTAGCGGTCGATCAGGGGCGAAGGCAGGCAAGGTAGCGTGCTCACATCGCGCAGCGAATCTAGCTTTCCGATCGCCTTCTTGAGGACGCCGCGTTTTTGCGTCAGCTGGTTGGAGTAGTCGACACCCAGGAGCGTGCAGGCGCCGCACTCGCGACCGTGGGGGCAGGTGATTGTCGAGTGGGTGGGCTCCATGACGGAGCCCACCATACTCGATCTACTCCTGTTCCACCTCTGGCTTGTCGGTGTTCCAGATGTCACGGTGAATCAGCCACTGGCCCTTGACCTTCTTTGAGACGTTCAGCCACTTGCCGGTCTGGATGACGTTGCCGTCACCGTCCATCAACTCGTAGCGGCCACGACCCCAGGCATGGTCACCGCTGGATTCGCCCTCGTCGAGAGTGATCTTGGCGCTTGCAGCGCCGGCCGCACGGGCGGCCTCGATGTTTTCGACGATCGCGTCCCGACCGGTGACGGCGGGCATCTGGTACGGCATTCGCACCGCGTCTTCGGTGTACCCGGCGGCGATCGCGGAGACGTCGCCACTGTTGAACGCTTTCGTCCAGACTTTGATTCGACCCGCGTTGTCCGAAGCATCCCCGGCGACGACGGGCGTCGTGACCAGAGCGGTCATCGCCACGAGCAGCATGATTCCCTTTACGATCTTCATGTTTCCCCTCCTGTTCCCCGTGCGGGGTGAGATCCGCCGATTATCCCACTACCAGGAGGAGAGCACCAAGTGGGCGATTACCTATATCAGCCACAGCACCAGATAGACCAGTCCGATGAGGGCGATGGCCCCACCGGCGATCTTGCCGCCCAAAAGTCCAAACGGCAGCACCTTTTCCAGCAGAACGAACAGCGTGATCCCGGCGATCCACAGCAAACTCATGACGCCACCGAAGAACAGCAAGGCCATCAGAATCCAGCAGCAACCCAGGCAGAACGCTCCGTGCTCCATTCCCATCCGCAACGCGCCGATCTTGCCCGGCTTCCAACTCTGCGAGATGAAGTGGGCCGGAGAACGGCAGTGTCTCAGACACGCATCCTTGAGCGGAGTCATCTGATAGAGACCGGCGACGATCAGGAGACTCGCGCCGATCCCGGGACTGGAGAGCACCATCATCGGGGAGAGAAGCGCCGCACGCTCCAGCCCCCACTGCGCCAACGTCGCGCCGACACTGAACAGGCTCCAGATCACGACGTAGCCTGTAACGAAGAACGCGGTCGGCGCCAACGTCGTTCCCTGACGTGCAGCTTTTCGTGCAATGGCCGCATAGATCAGCGACATCGGAACTGCCGTGGGGACCATCATCCCGATCATCATGATGACCCACATCAGCAGCATGTAGCCGAACTGAGCGGCGGTCCACGGCTTGAGCTCCATCATGTGGCCCATGGCCATCATGCGGTCCATGTCGTTCGCCATGTCGACGAGGTAGGCCCACGCAAGAATCGTGGTCGCGGCGAGCGCCGAGAGGATGACGACACGGTCGCGCAGGGGAAGCGACCGGATCAGAATGCGGTTCGTCGCTTCGGACATCCCTAACGGATCACGCCGTCCTGATTCATGTGTAGAAGATTGAACTGGGCGTAGCTGTCGTTCAGATCCAAATTGATGCCCGCCGTCACCTTGCAACTGGCGCTACCCACCTCCGCGTAGGTGTATTCAAACCCTTCCGGAAGATGAATCCGCGCCCGGGACGGTTCACCGGAGAACGGGTTTGTCATCGGGACTCCCTTCGCCTCTACCAGACCCGCGACCGAGATATGACCCTGGCGCGCGTCGACATCGATGGATAGATCGATCGGCGCGTACAACGGATCGAGAACCTCGGACATGGTGCTGTTGTAGACGAAGAAATGGGTGGCCCCGGGAGCGGTCGATTCGCCGTGGACAATCTTGCGGAGCGCCTCACGTTGTTCCGGCGTGGCACGCTCTTCGATGATGGCCTGCTGTTTGCCGTTCCCCGCCGCGATCTCACCTGGCCACTGGACGAGGAGAATCCAGTCCAGCCCGTCGAGGGAGATGTCATTGAAATACCCGTCGATAACGTGGCCACCGATAACGGCCTCACAGAAGCCGTGGGTCGTAGGCGCACTGAACTGGCACGGACATCCCTGGGCGCAGTTGCAGTTGCCGAACTCCATGCCGTTGATCATCCATTTGTCGGACATCGTTCTCTCCTCTTGACCGGTTCCAAGCTCAAACTATACGCGTACCACCGGACCGCGTCAGCCTAGTTATTAACCTGGAGACGCACCACCCTGGCCCATCCCGCCAGATCTTCTTTTCCGAAAAAAACAGCGAGGATCTGGGCGGGGCGCGCGTCATCGAGCGCCACAACGTCCGGTCGCGTCGTCGAAACGTTCCTGTCGAGGGAATCGACGCCGTTGCCGGTGATGATGACTTCGAACGGCTCGTCGGGTCGACCGTACTGCCAGGGGATCTCGATCGGCGTCGGCTCGACCACGTTTTTTCCGCTCTTGGATGAACGCCCGACGTAGACCAGGAGGTGTTCCTCGGTTCGCACAACGAGATCGGCGAGGTCATCCCCGGTCAGATCGTGCCCGTACTGCACGAAACTCCGATCTCCGTCTTTGGGATCCAACGTCGTCGTCCTGGGTGCGATGGAGAAGCCCCCGCCGGAATTCCGCAAGTACGCATCCAGTACCAGGCGACTCTTGCGCAAGCCCTTCCAGTAGCCGATGACAAGATCCTCCCTGCCATCTCCGTTGACATCGACCATCGTCGGCTCGCCCGGTTGCCAGAGGTTCATGCGTGACTCGACGGCAAACAGAGGAGGGCGACCGAGGCGGCTGCGATCGTGTTTCACGGGGAACAGCCGCAGACTCTTCTCACCGAACATGCTTAGCTTCTCAGCGGAACGTGTCGAGATAAGCATGTGCGGTTGCTCGTCGATCATCAGGTACGACTGCCCCATCACCTCCTCCGGCGCGGGCAGCCGACTCCAGGAGTCCAGGACGCTGGACGTTCCATCGGCGGCGACCTGAAGAAGCTGGGCCTGGACGCGTGTCTTGCCGTGAACTTCCGGAGTGGCGGCAAACAGCAATGCACCATCCTCTCGACGTTCGAGAAGTCGGGGGTGTGGACTGGAGAGAACCCAACCATCCGGCAGTCGATGGGACTTGATGGGGAGCGGAACCTCGGCGCTGCGCAACACGGCACCGTCCTGGCGTTCATAGATCTCCAGCTGACCCAGTTCGACGGCCACCAGGGGGCGGTCGTCGGGCTCGGCGGTGCCGAGGGTCGCCTCGAAGACTCTCGCGCGGCGAAGGGTTGTGTCGACGCTGGGTAGGGGACCCAGCCCCATGGCACCGCGAACGAGGGTTCGATCGTCGGTCAGGTAGAGGATCTCGTCGACGCCGTCCCCGTCGAGATCGTAGGTGTCGATACGTCGAACCGTCGAGGGGATGTCATCGTAGAGTTTCTCGATCCGACCGTCGCCTGACGGGCTGAATCGGTAGAGCGACCGCGTGTCCGTCGTCTCAGGGTCCGCGCAGGGTGGGATCGGCGATCCTTCTTCGAGTATGGGCTCGATCGCCGGGCCGACGAAGAGCAACAGCTCGTGTTCGGCGTGTCGGCGCTCGACGACGTGGTGGATGATGACGCCGGGGACCCTGGCCTCCACAACGACGTGGGAGACGCCCGGGGTGGCCGTGACCGTCGGTTCGTCGGCATGGATCCCGACGACCGCAACGACAAGCATGAGTAGGAACCCGGCAACTCTCATGGCTTATCTCCGCTGAGATAGAGGTCCACTCGAACGGGGGCGCTGGCATCGGGATCGGTCACGACGCCGGGACGAGTCACCCGGATGTCGGAGCGGCCGTCGCCGTCGAGATCCTCCACACGAACGAGATCGAGACTGGCCGGTTCATCCTCAAGGAGGATCGTCAGATCGGGACGGGTCGGGTAGACGCAGCCGGGTTGACCGCGATGCAGCGTCAGCGTCTTGCCTCGACCGAAGTGAGCGAAGTCCTGTCGACCGTCCCCGTCGAAGTCTCCCGCAAACTGGGCGAAACGACCGATGACGAGATTGTTGAGATTGAGCTTCAACTTCTCGGAGAGGTCGAGACCCGGCACGGCTTTGAACTGACCGGATTCATCCTGCGCATAGACATGAAAATCCAGACCGATGCTGATGCGCTTCGCGACCATCACCTTGAGAACCTGAAGTAGGGAGAAGTCCAGGGTCAACGTGACGAGATCCTTGCGACCGTCTCCATCGAGATCCTCAAAGAGATTGGCTCCCGCTCGCGAGACCTCGAACGAAGCATCGCCGGACGCCGTGTGACCCATGACCTCGGTCTCGAAGTACGGTTCCGCGGCAATCTTCAAGTCATCGGTCAGACGATGGAACCGATACGTCTGCAAGGGTCGTTTGGCGTCCTTCATCTCACTACGCATTCCGTCACCACGGTCCTTCAAGTCCGAGAGGATCGCCTCCGCTCGACCGTCGCCGTCCAGGTCCTCCAGCGCAACGAGGTTGACCGGCCACGGGCTTGCGTCCGTCTCGACCGCATCGAGACGGATGTCGGTCAGACGATCGTGGCAATCGGAGGCATCGACCCGGATCGGACGAAAGGAGCCCTCCTGCGAACCGAGCCAGACATGTTGGGTCGCCGGAGAGCCCTCGAGGGACGGCAGCACAAGATCCGGGAAACGATCGCCGTTGACGTGCCGGACATCCACCGTCGGGTATCGCAGCGAGGTGTGACGCATCGTGTGTCTCTCTGCGAGACCCAGATCGACGCGATCCGCGGCGTCTGTGTCGAGACCGTGACCGTTCCCAAGAAAGATGACGGGGCCGCGGGCGGTGGGAAAGAGTAGATCGGGAAACTCGTCGCCGTTCAGTTCAAACACCAATTGCAGGTCCGCATGAAAGTCGCCGGTGTTTGCCAGGACCGGTGTTTCGACGAGGACCGGCACCAACGAGAGTGCGGACGAGTCGCCCGCCGTCTCCAACTGTAGAGAGGACAACCCCGCATCCGTCAAGACCACGATGGGAAGCCCCGGCGGTCCCGCTTCCATGTGGAGCGCGTCGGAAGGCAATTGGAGGACCGCCGCCGACGAGTAACTGCCGTCCGTGTCCGCGAGGTAGACATGCACTTCCCGCCGATCGAAGACGGCGGGGATGATCGTGGTGACCGAGATCAGATCTTCGATGCGATCCTCGCTGACCTGTCCAACCTCGATGTAGGCGACCACAACCACCAGGTCCTGACGACCATCGTCGTTCAGGTCCGCCGGTAGGATCTTCGCAGGGGCGCCGGGCAGGTCGAGGACGGTGTGACGTAGGGTCAGCGTCTCTTTCGCCACGACCGCGTTACCCGGAAGGCATGCCAACGCCAGCATAATCGCCGTTAGACGCATCGATTCGCTCTCCTGGCCCCCGCCGGGTAAGACCCTACCACGGTCTAGACCCATCTCCGCCAACCGCCGGTTTGCGAGATCGGAAGCCAGGTGAGATGATCTCTAGACCTAGAATTCTCCGGAGGAATCGAAATGAAGCACGCGGTTCGCTTTCTGGCCTTGTTGGGTATTCTCGCGCTGGCATTCACCCCGGGTTTCTCCGGCGATGACGACGTCACCCTTGAGGGTGCATTTGTCTGGGCCCGTGACGATGGAAACCACGAGGGTGACCTGAAGGCCGTTCTCTCGCCGACCGGTGAGGGTGCCTGGGATATCTCGTTCTACTTTGACTGGGACGATGGTCCCCACATCTACACCGGAAGTTGCGCCGGCAGTCTCGACGGCGAGCTCAGCGGCGATATCGTCAGCGATGGTGACGGCGACATGAACTTCAAGTTCAGCGGCGCGTTCACCGACGGTACCTTCTCGGGGACCCACGGGTTTGTCGATGACGGCGAGGTCAAGGACGCCGGCACGTTGACCCTCTCGGCCAAGGCCAGCGAGTAAGACACACACTTCCCGCTCGTCGCGGTAAGTGCTTCGTCGTATAAGATAATGAGGCCCTCCTTCGGGGGGCCTCATCATTTATTGTCATGTCAAATATCGATACCCGACGCCGTCCTTTCGTCACCGCCGTCGCTCTTGGAGCCCTCGTCGTCATCGCGGCGGGTTGTTCGGAGCCGGCGCCGGCTGACTTGAACGACGCGCCCGACGCCAAGGCCAGACCCGGCCGACCCCAGATGTCGATACCCGACGTCTCTCTGGTCGACCGCGCCCGGGACTCGGGGCTCACGTTCACACAAGTCGCAGGCGACAAAGACAAGGGGCATCTGCCGGAGACCCTCGGCAGCGGAGTCGCCATCGCGGATTACGATCGTGACGGCGATCTGGATATCTACCTGGGAACCGGACAGCCTCGTGTGGACTGGCTCGCCGGCAAACGCCCACTGGCCAACGGTCTGTTCCGGAACAAGGGAGACGGATCGTTCGAGGAGGTCGGAGCCGCCGCCGGTGTCGATCTTCACGCCTGGACCCTTGGCACCTACTTCGTCGACTACGACGGCGACGATGACGAAGACCTGTTCCTTTCCAACTGGGGAGCCAACGTCCTCTACCGGAACGACGGAGACGGGACCTTCACCGACGTCAGCGTGGCATCCGGGATAGGAGCCGCCCAGAATCTGAGCGCCAGCGCCGCATTCGGCGATCTCGACGGAGATGGTGACCTCGATCTATGGGTCGCCAGCTATTGCGTCTACGACATGGCCAACCCGCCCGCCGACGGGCAATCGATGATTTGGCGGGGGATCGAGGTCTTCATGGGCCCCAGCGGCTACGAAGCGCAACGGGACGAGGTCTACGTTAACAACGGGGATGGGACGTTCACCGAAGTCTCCCGTCAGGCCGGCGTCGACGTTGACGAAGCCTACTTCGGGCTTGGCATCGTATTCAGCGACGTGGATCTCGACGGCGATCTCGACGTCTACGTTGCCAACGATTCTGTCGCTAACGGTCTCTGGGTCAATGATTCGACGGCCGAGGGCCTTCGGTTCCGTGATGCCGCGTTCGAGTCGGGTGTCGCCACCAACGAGAGTGCCGCCGAACAGGCGGGCATGGGTGTCGACGCGGCGGACTACGATGGCGACGGCGTGTTCGATCTGGTCGTCACCAACTTCTCTCACGACTTCAACACGCTCTATCAGAACCTTGGCGATCTTCTATTTCTTGACACGACGTTCGAAGCCGGCTTTAGCGACAGTTTCGCCAAACTCGCCTGGGGCGCGAAGTGGTTCGACTATGACAACGACGGCGCGCTGGATCTCGTGATCGCGGCCGGTCATACCTACCCTGCGATCGATGACCTGCCGCAGGTCGGTACGACCTACCATCAACAGAATATGCTCTATCGCAATCGGGGTGACGGCGCGTTCGACGAGATCGCGGGTCAAGCCGGCGACGGGATGGCGCTCGTCATGGGGAGTCGTGGGATCGCCGTGGCGGACATCGACGAGGACGGCGATCTCGATATGGTCGTCACGAACATCGACGACATGCCGACACTGCTGATCAACGAGGGTGGAAATCAGGCCGGACATTGGCTGCGCATCCGATTGCAGGGGGGCGACGCCAATCGCGCCGGAATCGGGGCTCGCGTAGAACTCGAGTCCGGTGGGCGACGGTGGGTCCGCGAGATGAACCCGTTCGGATCCTATCTCTCCGGAAGCGAGGCGGTCATCCATGTCGGTGTGGGGGATGTGACTTCCGTCGAGCGACTGACGGTCCACTGGCCGTCGGGGCATGTGGATACCCATGAGGCGGTCGCCGTCGACCAGACATTGACGCTGAGCGAAGGTGCATCGTGATACGTCGTGGCACAATCGTGCTTGCCGTTGCCCTCGCGCTGACCGGAACGATCTGGGCGGAGACGCCCGACGAAATCTACCGAGAGGCGGCCACGAAGTTCCACTCGCTCTACGGTGGGGGACGCTATCCGGACGCGCTGGTGCAGGCGAAAATCGCGCTACAGGCCGCGCCTCGCCGGGAGGATCCGTACATCTGGGTTAGCAAACTCAGCACCCAACTCGCTCAGGATGATGCGGCGATTCGGTTGTTCGGGGAACTCGCGTCAAAGAACCCGAAGATGACCTGGCCCTGGTACTACAAGGGGTTCAACGAGTTTCACATCAGTCGCTTCGAGGACGCCGTCGAATCGTTCACACGGGCAACCACGGCGGACCCCCGTCACGCGCCGTCGTTCCACCGGCTTGGAATGATTCGCGTCATCCAGGGTAAGTTCCCCGAGGCGCGGACAACTTTCGAGCGTGCGTTCACGTTGGACCCGACGTCTCAGGATACGGCGGCAGAGTTGGCCGACGTGCAACGGATCACCGGAGACTACGCGGCCGCAAATCGCACCGCTGAGGTTGCGTTGCGGCACCATCCCAAGTCGGCGCGTCTCCAGATGATTCGCGGTCGATTACTGACTCGCGACGCCGACATCACCAAGGCCGAACCGTTCCTGCGACGGGCCATCGAGCTCGACCCTAAACAACGCGAAGCCCATCAAGAACTGGCGCGGTTGTTGATGCGGACGGATCGACGAGAGGAAGGGCGCCGTCATCTGACGATTGCCAAAAGATTGAAAGACTACGAGTCCTACGAGCGGGGTATCAAACGACTGACCGCCCGCGTCGCCACTTCACGCGACGCCGGTCTGCCGATGCTTTTGGCCGAAGTCGAATTGACCCGAGGCGGTTACAGCGAGGCCTTGGGTTGGTTCCAGCGAGCGCAACAGCTGGGACTGGCGAACACCCGGGTCGCCTCGGGAATTGCGGAAGCCGCGTTCCGTGCGGGCAACGTCGAGCTCGGCGAACGGGCATTGCGACCGATCGCAAAGTCCAGCAGTGGGCGGGTCGATCTGGCACGGGCGGCCAGAGCGTTGGTCGGCGGAGATCACGACGCGGCGATCGCCCACACACGCAAGGCGATCGAGCGCGGTCCCATCGAGCGTGAGTTTCTCCGTCGCTGTGCCTCGACCCTGGAGGCGGCCGGCCAAATTGACGAGGCGGAGAAACTGTTCGCAACCGCCAAAAACTCCCCTGAACTGTCGTCCAACCCGGATCGCCGCCCGTAGCCATCGACGCCGTTGGGCAATTCGCGAATGGGTGGCCCGTGCCCGAGTGGGCCCCCTGACCGGCGATCAGTGAGTCGGGTCCGTCGTCCACCTCGGCACACGCCCCGGCGTCCACGGCGCACCGGCTGCCTCGGCCCGTCGTTCCAGATCGGTTAGATCGTTCTCGATCAGGTCGGTGAATCCGGGCAGCCAGCCGGCAAACCCCTTAGCCGCGATCCGGAAGTTCTCTCGATGGGTTCCCGTCGGTGCCGAGGTTGAAGTCCAGCTACCTTCGACGATGTCGGAGACTCGACCGACCCACGTCGTGGGTGTCGGCTCGTTGCGCCGACGGATCGTGGCGTCGCCTTCGAGTGCAAGACGAAGATCGGCGAGTCGCGTCCTGAGAACACGTACCTCCTCGGCCAGTCCGTTGTCCGTGCCCGGAGTGTCGTCGATCGCTGCCAGTAGGTACTTCACGCGTTGGGCGGCTTCGCCGGCGACCCGCTGCGCACCCAGGACGGCACGCTGGAGCGACGCGACCTGTGCCTGGAATGCCAGGGTCGTCTTCCGATCCGCCGGTTTCAGCGATCCGAGGTGGAACGGGATGACGGCGAACTGCCCCGTCGGTCCCAGATCGACCTGAACATCGTCGACACGTTTGGATAACGTGACCGTATAGTCGCCCGGTGCCGCAAGCGGCCCACTGGGTGGCGTGAAGAACGCATTGTCGTCGGGCCACGGTTCAAGACGCGTGGGGCTTGACGCCGGGTATCGAAGATCCCAGGCCACCCGATGGATGCCCTCGCCCACCGGTCCACGCAGGCGACGCACGACGTTGCCGGCCTCGTCACGCACGGTTAGCAGGATCGTCGGCGCTTCTTCTCGATCCTCGGCCCGTAGCGCATCCCAGTCCGGATAGCCGATGGCTTCGCCCGCATCGCCCTTCTCTTTCTCAGAGTGTTGCCGGAATTCCTTGCGTGACCGGAGGGTCTCCTTGAGACGGTAAGTGAAGATGGCACCGAATGGCGGATTGGGCGCGATGTAGAAACTGTCTCCCTGCATCGAGCGGCCGGGAAGACCCAACGGCATCGTCTCGATATAGGCGGCGGCGTCGCGCGTCGGGAACAAGACGGCCTCTTTCTCCAGGGTCGCCTCGTCGATCCCACGCAGAGCGCTGTAATCATCCAGGACGTAGAACCCGCGCCCGAACGTCCCGAGCACGAGGTCGCTCTCGCGGCGTTGGATCGCCAGATCTCGGACGGCGATCGTCGGGACTCCACCTTTAAGTTGAGTCCACGTTCCGCCGGCGTCGGCCGTGAAGAACACGCCGAACTCCGTACCGACGAACAGTAGCTTCGAGTCGACGTGATCCTGAACGATCATGTGGGCGTGGCCACGCTCGGGCAGGTTGGCTGCGATCGACGACCACGACTTGCCGCGGTCATGGCTGACGATGACGTAGGGGCGGAAGTCGCCGGACTTGTGATTGTCCAGGGTGGCGTACACCGTGCGTTCGTCATGCAACGACGCCGTGAGCGATGTGACATAGCTGGAATCCGGGACGCCACGGATCGTCGCAACCTTCTTCCACTGGCTGCCCGCATCGTCGCTGATCTGAATCAAACCGTCGTCGGTTCCCGCGTAGAGGAGCCCTTCGACAAGCGGCGACTCGTCCAGAGAGACGATGTTCCCGTAGTACGAGGTCGAAGCATTTTTGGCGACCGCATCGACGCTCCACACCTTTCCCATCACCTCGAGGGAATTGCGATCGGTCTGACGGGTCAGATCCGGGCTGACCGGACGCCAGTTGTCGCCACGGTCGTCCGAACGGTAGATCCGCTGCGACGCGTAGTACAGACGCTTGTGATCGTGCGGGCTGATGAGCAGGGGAGAGGACCAGTTCCAGCGTGATCCCGGTTCGCCTTCCTCGGTCTGGGGTTGGATGCCCGTCGCCTCGCCACTTCTACGGTCATAACGGATCAGTCCGCCGTTCTGCCACTGCGAGTAGAGGACGTCGGCGTCGGTGGGGTCGACCTGAGTCTCGAAGCCGTCGCCCATCACGGTCACGAACCATTCGCGATTGGAGATGCCGCCCAGGTTGGCAGTTCGCGAGGGTCCTCCGAGGGTCGCGTTGTCCTGCGTGCCGCCGTAGATGTTGTAGAACGGCGAATCGTTGTCGACCGTCACCTTGTAGAACTGGGTGATCGGCAGGTTGTCGAAGAAGCCCCAGGTCGCGCCGCGATCGAAAGTCTCGTAGACGCCGCCGTCGCAGCCCGCGATCATGTGGCGTGTGTCTTGGGGGTCGATCCACAGCGCGTGGTTGTCGACGTGTTTCCACTTCTCACCCACCGCACGAAAATTCTTGCCACCGTCCTCACTGATCTGCATCCAGGTGTCCATCGAGTAAACCATGGACGGATCCGACGGGTCGACGATCAGCTCGTTGTAATACTGCGGGCTTCCGCTCATGTACCCGCCGCGCTTCTCCCAGGTGACACCGAAGTTCGTCGACCGGAAGACACCGCCGGCGTCTCCCTGGGCCTCGGCGATGGCGTAGACGACATCGGGGTTTGACGGGGCAACGGCGAGGCCGATCCGGCCCATCTCCCTGGACGGGAGCCCGGTCTCGATTCGATTCCAGGTCTCGCCGGCGTCGGTCGAGCGCCAGAGTCCCGATCCCGGTCCGCCGTTGATCAACGTCCAGGTTCGTCGTCTTCGCTGATACGAACTGGCCAACATGTGGTCCGGGTTTCGGGGATCGATGACCACGTCGTTGACACCGGTGTGCTCGTCGATCTCCAGCACGGCGCGCCAGTTGGCACCGCCGTCCGTCGTCTTGTAGAGACCGCGATCGCCTCCCGAGCGCCACAACGGCCCCTGGGCCGCGACGAAGACGGTCTCCGAGTCCCGTGGGTCGATGACGATCTTGCCGATGTGTTCGGAGTCTGCGAGACCGACGTTGTTCCAGCTCTTGCCGCCATCGCTCGAGCGGTAGACCCCGTCCCCGTAGGCGACGCTGCGTTGGCTGTTGTTCTCGCCGGTGCCGACCCAGATCGTATGCGGATCATTGGGGTCGAGGCTGACGCAGCCGACGGAAAACGAGGACTGCCCATCGAAGACCGGTGTCCATGTCGTGCCGGCATTCTCCGTAATCCAAACACCTCCCGCAGCGACACCGACGATCCAGCGACTGTTGTCGGTGGGGTCGACGACCAGATCCGTCACGCGGCCTGACGCCAGGGCGGGTCCAATGCTGCGGAATGCCAGACCCTCGAAGGCCTCGGGGGGCAGCGCCGCGGTAACGGTCACGGCCATGACCAGCAGCAGGAAAATGGGAGCCAGCGGTAACAGGCGTTTCATCGGATCTCCTTCCGGTGCGTGGGGTGCGGTCCGCATTCTAGTCCGAGGGGCCGGTCATCGCCGCCCAATCTGGGCGCAATCCACCGTCTCTGTGTACAATCCCCGGCCTCATGGTCAACATCCGTAACTTCTGCATCATCGCCCACATCGACCACGGCAAGTCGACGCTGGCGGATCGCATCATCCAGTTCTGTGGAGGTGTGGAGGACCGCAAGTTTCGCGATCAGATCCTCGATTCGATGGATCTCGAGCGTGAACGCGGCATCACGATCAAGAGCAACACCGTCACGTTGGACTACACCGCCAAGGACGGAGAGCAGTACCTCCTGAATCTGATTGACACTCCGGGGCATGTCGACTTCTCGCACGAGGTTCGGCGGTCGTTGATGTCGTGCGACGGCGCCCTGATCATTATTGATGCCTCTCAGGGTGTCGAGGCGCAGACGGTGGCCAATCTTTATCTGGCCCTGGAGTTCGACCTCGAGATGGTGCCCGTCATCAACAAGATCGATCTGCCGGCGGCGGATCCCGAACGGGCCCGAGAAGAGATCGACGCGGAGTTGGGGTTGGACCCGTTCGAGGCGGTGCTCTGTTCCGCCAAGGACGGCACCGGTATCGAGGATGTGGTCGAGGCGGTGGTCAACAAGCTTCCCGGTCCCGAGATGAATGTCGATGCACCCACGCGGGCGATGGTCTTCGATGCGCAGTACGACGCCTACCGGGGAGTCGTCCTCATCATGCGTGTGCACGAAGGACTGCTGAAGGCCGGTGACAGCGTCTTGCTGATGCACAGTGGCAAGCAGTACAACATCGAGGAAGTTGGACATCTGCGGCTGAACCGCACGAAGACGAAAGAGCTGAAAGCCGGCGAGGTCGGCTATATCCTGGCCGGTATCAAGACGGTGCGCGATGTGACCATCGGCGACACGCTCACAGTCGCGGAACGGCCGGCCTCCGAACCGCTTCCCGGGTACAAGGAGGCGAAGCCGGTCGTCTTCTCATCCATCTATCCGATGTCGACCGACGATTATCAGGAGTTGACCAAGGCGCTCGACAAGTTGGCCCTCAACGATGCGGCCTTGACCTACGAGAAGGATTCGTCGGCGGCTCTCGGCTTCGGCTACCGCTGTGGCTTCCTCGGTCTCCTCCATCTGGAAGTGATTCAGGAGCGTCTTTCACGAGAGTACGACCTCTCGCTCTTGCTCTCGGCTCCGTCCGTGAAGTATCGGGTGCACCTGAACAAGGGCGAGACGGTCAACGTCGATAATCCAAGTTATTACCCGGATCCAAGTACCATCGAGGGGGCGGACGAACCCTACATCAAGGGCTCGGTCATGATCCCCGAGCGATACATCGGCACGGTGATGGAGCTCTGCCGCGAGCGCCGCGGTGTAGAGATCAAATTCAACTATCTGTCCGCCGGTCGCGTGGAGTTGACGGCGGAGCTGCCGCTGTCCGAGGTGCTGTACGACTTCTACGACAAGTTGAAGTCGATCACCCAGGGCTACGGCAGCTTCGACTATGAACTGTTGGATTACCGACCGACGATCCTGGCGAAGGTCGATATCCTCGTCAACGGCGAGCCGGTCGATGCTCTGGCGCAACTCGTCCATCGTGATCGCGCGCGGACCCGTGCGCTTCATTACTGTGATCGACTTGCGGAAGAGATACCCAAACAGCAGTTCAAGATCGCCATTCAGGGGGCGATCGGCGGATCGGTGATCGCCAGATCCAACATCGCGGCTCTGCGAAAGGATGTCACCGCCAAGTGTTACGGAGGCGATATCACGCGTAAGCGAAAACTCCTGGAAAAACAGAAGAAGGGTAAGGAGCGGATGAAGACCGTCGGCTCTGTCGATATCCCGCAGTCCGCCTTCGTCGCCGTTCTCAAGACGGACAGTAGCAAATCTTGAACCCACCGCCCGGTGGTCTCTACATCCATGTTCCGTTCTGTGCCCGCATCTGTCCGTATTGCGACTTCGCCGTACGTAAGGGCGACACCGACGAGAAACAGGGCTACGTTCGATCGTTGCTTGCGGAGATCGATCTCTGGGCCGGCGAGTTCGAGACCCTCGATACGATCTATTTCGGCGGTGGAACGCCATCGTCCCTGACGCCATCGCAGCTGGCCACGATCGTCGATGCCCTGCGCGCATCGTTCACGTTTGCAGAGGACACCCGCGTGTTCCTCGAGGCCAACCCGGAGGACGTCACGGCGGAATCCGCACGGCAGTGGCGTGATCTGGGTGTGGCGACCCTCAGCCTGGGAGTCCAGTCGTTGGCCGACGAGGGTCTTCAGATGTTGGGGCGGGTCCACACTGTCGAACAACTCAAGAACGCCGTGACCCACGCCAGGGACGCCGCATTTCCGACCCTATCGATCGACCTGATCTACGGTCGGCCCGGCCAGACTCTCGACGGCTGGCGTGGAGAGATGCGTCACGCCCTGGACCTGAGACCGGATCACGTCTCGGCGTACCAGCTGACGATCCATCCGCGAACTCGCTTCGGGGCGCTATCGGCACGAGGTCGGTTGGTCCCGTTGTCCGAGACGAGTCAGGGGGAGTTCTTCCGGGCGACCCACCAAACGATGAGTTTGGCGGGGATGGAGCCCTACGAGGTATCGCAGTTTGCAAGCGGGGAACCGCATCACTCTCGGCACAACACCAAGTACTGGCGCGGGATCCGCTACCTGGGTCTCGGGCCATCGGCCCATTCGTTCGTTGGAGAGCGACGTTGGTGGAATCACCGCAAGCTGAAGGACTGGCAAGCGGTCATCGCCACCGGCAAGCGGCCCGTCGATGGGCAAGAGACGTTGACGGTCGAGCAGCAGATCCTCGAGCGACTGATGATCGGCTTCCGTACCGTGGAAGGGGTCGACGCCGGCGCGATCCGAGACCGCTTCGGTGTCGATCTGGGTCAGGGCAACCAGGAGCTCCTCGAAGGTTGGCAGCAACAGCAATTGGTGACGGTCTCTGGAGATCACTGGCGACCGACGCTGGAGGGGCTGGCGATCGCAGATACCCTCGCGGCGGGTGTCCGCTACGCGTCGCCGACCGGATAAACCCGACTTCGCTTGCCCCGTGCCGAGTGCGGCGGGTAGTATCGGGCGCCCACAGTCACGGATCCACCTCAAATCCGGAGGACGATACCCATGGATGTTGAACACACCGCGCTGATTACCAACGACGCGGTGGTCCTCGGTCTGCTGGCCGTGATCCTGGGTGCGATCTTCTGGAGTGCGCACAGCCCAAGGGCGGGATTTCGGAAATTCTACAAGTACGTTCCCGCGCTTCTCCTCTGTTACTTCATTCCCTCGATCTTCAATTCCCTGGGCGTCATCGACGGCGAGCATTCGAAGCTGTACTTCGTCTCATCGCGATACTTGCTTCCAACCACGCTGGTCCTGTTGACGTTGAGTATCGACCTGAAGGCGATTCTGCGATTGGGTCCCAAGGCATTGACGATGTTCTTCACAGGAACCGTCGGTATCGTCATCGGTGGTCCACTGGCCATCCTGATCACCTCGATGTTTGCGCCGGAACTCGTCGGCGGCAACGGTCCCGATGCGGTCTGGCGTGGCATGACGACTGTGGCGGGCAGCTGGATCGGCGGCGGCGCCAACCAGGCGGCAATGCGAGAGATCTTCGAAGTCGGTCAGGATATGTTTTCGGTGATGGTTACGATCGATATTCTGGTGGCGAACGTCTGGATGGCGGTGCTTCTGTTTCTGGCCGGTAGGGCAAAAGAAATCGACAGACGACTCGGAGCCGACGCGACTGCGATCGATGAATTGAAGGACAAGGTCGTCGCGATGGAAGCGAAGCATGCCCGGATTCCATCGTTGCCGGACATCATGTTGATTCTCGCCGTCGGGTTTGGCGCGACGGGGATAGCCCATGTGGTGGCCGACGTGGTGGCCCCCGCGTTCGATCGCCTGAATCCGAACTTGAGTCGCTTTAGTCTTACCAGCGGGTTCTTCTGGCTTGTAGTGAGCGCGACGGTTTTTGGCGTTGGGCTTTCGTTTACTCGAGCCCGACAGCTCGAATGGGTCGGAGCGTCCAAGATCGGCTCTGCGATGCTCTATATCCTGGTTGCCAGTATCGGAATGGAGATGAACGTCGTTGCTCTCAGAGACAGCCCCGGGTTGTTCGTGGTGGGCGCTATCTGGATGGCGTTTCATGCGTCATCCATGATCCTCGTGGCATACCTGATAAAGGCGCCGCTATTCTTCATGGCTGTCGGAAGCCAGGCGAACGTCGGAGGCGCAGCCAGCGCACCGGTCGTTGCCAGCGCGTTTCACCCCGCGCTCGCACCGGTGGGCGTGTTGCTTGCGGTTCTGGGCTACACAGTCGGCACAGGCGCCGCATGGTTGTGTGGGATGCTCATGCAGGCGGCGGCCGGAGGGTAGACGATGGAACTCGACCCGGCACTGCGGACCGCGACGATTCTGGATACCGGAGGAAAAGAGATCCGCCTCGCCAGTCTGTGGGCTGACCGCCCGGCGATCCTGGTCTTCCTGAGACACTTCGGCTGACTGTTTTGCCGCGAGCAGGTTGCTCGCTTCGAATCCGTTCGGTCGGCCATCGAGCAAGGGGGGGCGGCCTTCCACACGATCGGCAACGGCGAGCCGGCCGACGCCGCAGAGTTCGCCGCCGAGTATGACCATCGCGTCCCGGTCTATACCGACCCGACCCGGCGGGTCTATCGTCTCTTCGGTTTCCGGCGCAGTCGACTTGGATTCCTGCGACCCCGATTGTGGGCCAACGGCCTGCGTGCCATGCGGAGCGGCCATCGGCAGACCCGCGTGAAGGGGGACCCGTTTCAGAATGGCGGGGTTGCGGTCGTTTTCCCCGGCGATCGACTGATGTTCCTTCACGTCGAAAAAATGGCGGGAGACTTCGTGGATCTTCAACGGACCGTTGATGTCTCCAATCGGCCTTTACGCCGCGAGAGCAAGATCCCAAAGTAAAGGTGCAACCCCACCAAGGAGGCAACATGAGCCAGATCAACAAGATCCTCATTCCCACCGACCTCTCGGATGTTTCCCAGAAGGGTCTGGAGTTCGGCGCCATGATGGCCCGGCAGTTCGATGCCGCCGTGATCCTGGGCTACGTCGTCCAGGACACCATGCCTCCGATCATGGGGACACTCCCCGGGGATTACCCGGCTCTGATGGAGCGTCATTCGGCCATCGCACGGGAGACCCTCGAGAAGACCGCCAACACCCTTCGCGCCGACGGGATCGCCGTCGAACTCGACGTCCGACCGGGCATTCCCAGCGTGGAAATTCGGGAGATGGCGGAGAGTCACGGGGTCGACCTGATCGTGATTTCCAGCCACGGCCGTGGGTTCATCTCCCGGGCGATCCTGGGCTCGACCACGGAACGGCTTGTTCGGCAGGCCAAGTGCCCGGTGCTGGTCGTGACCGATCCTCGCCACGAGTAGCCGGACGGGGCCTGGCATCGTCGGCCATCGCTTTTCTTCCCCGACGACGACGGGATCTCGGTACCATGCCGACTCTCACGAGGGTCTCCATGGCAGCGCAGAACACACTCAACCCGGCGCAGCGGGAGGCCGTCGAACACGGCGACGGTCCGATGTTGATCCTGGCCGGTGCCGGTAGCGGAAAGACCCGGGTGATCACGGGACGCGTCGCGGAACTCATCCGGCGCGGCGTTCGCCCGCAGGCCATCGTGGCGGTCAGCTTTACCAACAAGGCGGCCAACGAGATGGCCGAGCGGATGAAACCGCTGGTCGGCTCCAGGCAGACCGCAAAACTCCGGATGTCGACGTTTCACCGGTTCGGGTTGGGGTTACTGCGGGAGGAGAGCAGAAGTATCGGCTACGGGAGTCGATTCGTGATCTTCGACCAGGGTGACTCCCTGGGGCTGGTGAAGGAGATCCTGCGCGCCCGTTATCGCGGGGGGGCGGCCCGACGCCTTGACCCGATGTCGATCCTGGCGCGGATCTCCAACTGGAAGAGCGCCATCGTTCGACCCGATGCGATCGAGGAGACCGACGAGCCCTACCAGGACACCGCTCGACAGATCTATCCCGAGTACCAGGAACGGCTGGCCGCGATGCGTGCGTTTGATTTCGACGATCTCGTCTGTCGTCCCGTTCAGATGCTCCGGGAAGATGGCGAACTGCGACGCCGTTGGCAGGAGCGCATCGACCATCTGCTGGTGGATGAGTTCCAGGACACCAGTGAAGTGCAGCTCGAGCTCGTCAAGCTGCTGGCCAACGAGCGACGGAACGTCTGTGTCGTTGGCGATGACGATCAATCGATCTACAGCTGGCGTGGTGCCAACGTCGACAACATCCTGCAGTTCGAGAAACACTTCCCGGGTACGCGAGTGGTCAAACTGGAGACCAACTACCGTTCAAGTGCGTCCATCCTGGAGGTCGCTAACGCGGTCATCGGGAATTCCAACACCCGTCGTCACGAAAAGAAGTTACGCGCCGCCAGGCAGGACGGCGATCGGGTGAGACGATGCATGACCGAGGATCCGGCGGCCGAGTCCCGATTCGTCGCACGTGAGATTCGCCAGTTACACGACGAGGATGCCGTCCCTCTTGAGAATATGGCGGTGCTCTATCGATCCAATAGTCAGGCGCGGTTGATCGAGCAGGCGTTGACGGAGGGAGCGATTCCGTATCAGGTCTACGGTGGCCAGCAGTTCCTCGATCGTAAGGAAGTGAAGGACTTTGCAGCCTATCTCCGCGTGGTCGTCAATCCCTACGACGAGATCTCACTCCGCAGGATCCTGAACTACCCCTCGCGAGGGATCGGAACCCGTTCGGTGCAGCGTCTCGAAGCGTACGCGGAGTCCCGGCGGATGCCGTTTACCGGCGCATGTGCCGATCCCGGTGACATCGGCGACCTGCCGGATGCCGCTCGTGCCGCTCTTACAAACCTCGAAGGTCTGTTCCGTCGTGCACGGGAGACGATGAAGTCTTCGGGAGCCCTGCATGTCGCCGCGCGCGATCTTCTGGAACAGATCGCGCTGCGTCGCGCCCTGGATGACTCTGCGGAGGGCGGCGACTCCGGAGAGGCGAGATACCAGAACGTCCTCGCGCTTCTCAACTGGATCGAGCGCTACGAGAGAGATACGCCGCGAACGACTCGATCCCTCCAGGACTTCCTGCAACGGGTGACCCTGAAGGGCGACACGGCGAACGACGCGGAGCCCACACGCGGCGTCACGTTATGTACGCTTCACGCGGCGAAGGGGCTCGAATTCGGCGTCGTATTCTTGATTGGTTGTATCGAGGGACAGCTACCGCACAGCCGGACCACGGACCCGAGGGCCAACGAGGCGACCACGGCCGATCTGGAGGAGGAGCGCCGGCTGTTCTATGTCGGCGTGACCCGGGCGCAGGATCGGTTGTACCTCGTCGCTCCACGATCGAGGGCGCTACGTGGAAAGACGGCGGAGGTGACTCCGTCGCGATACCTGGACGATCTCCCCGACGATCAGATCGAGGACTACGAGCGTGAAGACCAAAGAGACTTCAGCGCCAGCGAGGTGTCGTCGATGATCAAGAGCTTTCTGAAGAGTCGACGGGAGCAGGCGTCGCGCGAATCTTGTTCTTGAGGATCAGCAGACTGAACGCCATCGAGAGCCGCTCCGCCAGCACCTCGAATGTGCGTTCGTCGTCGTCTTTCAATTTCTTCTTGCCGCGATCGCCGTAGAGGATCGCGACGAGTCGATCCATCAGGTAGACCGGTCGTAGGATGGCTTCTTTCGGAGGATCGACCTGCAGTAGTTTGAAGAACTGCCGACTGCCGCCGTCCCCATCGACCGCTCCGCGATAGGCGGGGCGTCCGAGCAGGTTGCCGAAGATGGAACCGCCACCGACGGGAATTCGAAGCGCCGCCACTCTTTCTCTATCAAGTTCTTTTCCGCGGTAATCCCACACGTGTGCAAGCTGAGATCGAATGCCGAAGATCATGCATCGATCCATTCGCTGCGAAGAATAGTCGAGTAAGGCCTCGAAGATCTCTTCCTTATAATTCGCTGCGCAGATCGCATCGAACACCCCGTCGAGGGTCTGCGGCGTCTTCTTTCGTCGGTCAAGCCGCGACCGCCGTTCCGGAACGAACTCCGGCGGGTCCACAGCATCGGCGACGGATTCGACGGGATCGAGTTCCTCGCCCAGTTCGGCCGCAATGCATCGCCAGTCGCGGCCGTAGCCGAACTCCTTCGAGTTGTCGATACTGGCGAGATCCACATGGGGTACCGGCATCTCCGCAGACTTCGTCATCGCCGGTTTGCGCTTCCCTTTACGTTGACGCTCCAGATCCTTGGCGATTCGTACGAAGCGTGGGCTCATCTTGATGCCGTAGAAGGTCTCGAGCGCCTCGAGGATTCTCACCTCCGGGGCTACCGAGACCTCGACCTCGAGTCCGGTGATGCGACCGAGTGTGACCAGTCGTTTCGGCGCGACGCCGGCGACCAGCAGTTTGTTGCCGTCTCTTTCCACGGGGATCGCAAGGTGTCTCGCGGCTTGCTCGGGTGTCAGCAGCGCCGCCGTCTCCTCATCGATTTTCCGCATCTTGCTCAGGGGGGCGGCGGCCACACGGAACTCTTCCGCCAACGCAGCGGTCAGCGTCTCCTCGTCCACGTACCCCAGGTCCAGAAGACAGGTCCCGATGGTCCCGCCACTCATCAGCTGGGTCTGAAGCGCTTCATCCACCTGACGACGATCCAACACGCCGTCCTGGATCAGTTTTTCCCCTAAACGTCTAGGCATGGTGCGAATATGTGTCCCCACCCGCCCGCCGTCAACGCCCCGGTGGGGATGCCCATGTGGGCTTGAATCGCGTAAGATTCAGGGGCCAGGCATGGGGAGGGGCAAGGGGTGCGGGTCATCGTTTCGATGGTGTTGACGGTCTTGGTGGGCACCGCGCTCAGCCATGCCCGCGGATCGGACCCGCGACTCCCGTATCGAAGAAGCTACGCTGCGGCCCGAAACGAAGCCCATATCACCGGAAAACCCCTGGTGGTGGTGTTTACGGCCGCCTGGTGCCCGGTCTGCAAGCGGATGGAGGACACGGTCCTTCGACAACCCGAAGTGGTCGCCATGGCGGATCAATTCGTCTGGGCCCTCGTCGACATCGACCGTGAGTTGACGCTGGCCCGAGATCATGGGGTCCTCGGGGTTCCCACGATCGAGTTTCTGTCTGCCGACGAAGCCTTGCTCGGTCGTCACGTGGGCATGCTCGGGACGACACCGTTGGTCGACCGGTTACAGGAAATCAAGCGGGCCGGGTCTTACATCCCGTCGACGTCGACCGACCTGCCGGGCCCGACCTCCCAGCTGGTCTGGCGCCCCGATGGCTATCGCGGGTCCGGGATCTGTTTCTCCCACGTCGGCTATGGCCCGCTCAGCGTCGTGGCGCAGTCGGCGTTCCAATCCCTGCGTCTTGGCATGCAGCCCCGGACCCCGTCGACACTCGGCAAGGGGCAGTACGAGATCCAGGCATTTAGCACCTGGTCGAATTTCTGGGCCGTAGACGGAGACGTCAGCTCGCCGGACAAGCGCTATTTCCTCGACTACGAGACGCTCCAGACCACTCTCGGATTTGCCTACGGCATCTCCGACAAACTCGAACTGGAGGTCGAATACCAGGGGCGGAGCCGCTTCGGGGGTCAGTTGGATGGACTCAGCGAGGGGTTTCACGACCTGTTCGGGATCGATCAAAATGGACGCGATGAAGTCGAGCATGGGCTCTTTCGTCTGGATCTCGATCCCGGCGATGGTCGGGGGCCGGTCTCCCTGGATCGTTCCGATCGAGGGGCCTTTTCCCGGACGCTGGGCATCGCGTTCCAGCACAATCTGACCTGTGGTAGCCGGCGCCTACCTGCGATCTCGTACTCCGTGGAGCTTCGGCATGACCTGCGAAACCGCGATCTACGAGGCGGAAACGATCTCGATGTCGGCGTCTCGGTCTCCGCGTCCCGGCGTATCCGACGGTTCTACTTTTACGGGTCTCTCGGAAACGCGTGGTTCGGCAATGACGATTTCCGCGGTCTGGAGCTTCGGGATACTCAGTGGTCTGCAATGCTGGCCGTCGAGTGGCGGTTCTGGGCCCGTGCATCGCTCCTGCTCCACTGGCTGGGAACTGCCGGCCTTGTGGACGATTTTGATCCATTCGATAAACGGGCCGATGAGTTTACTTTGGGTATCAAGACGGAGTTGCGGGACCGGGGAGTCCTGGAGATCGGTCTGATCGAGAACCTGATCTCCTTCGACAATACGCCCGATGTCGGATATCACATAGGATTCAGGCAACGGTACTGATCGGGAGGGTTGCCCATGTCTCGACAACCAGAAGACGGTCATCGCGAGTTCACGCGCGAGTTGCTGCGGGACCTCCAGGCACTCCGCAAGATGATCGACGACGGGATGATCGAATCGGACATCACCCGGATCGGGGCCGAGCAGGAGTTATTCCTGGTCGACAAGGATTGGATGCCGTCGTCGTGTAGCGAAGCGGTGCTCAAGGCACTCAACGACGACCACTACACGACGGAACTCGCAAAGTTCAACATGGAGATCAATCTCGACCCCGAGTTGCTCGGGGGGAATTGTCTGACCGAGCTAGAGAAACAGCTCAGGACGTCGATCAATCGCGCGCAGGGTGCTGCGAACAGCGTTGGAGCAAGCGTCATCCTCAGTGGCATCCTGCCGACGCTTACCCGATCCCACGCGACGCTCGATCACATGACGCCTACGCCTCGCTACCAACAACTGAACGAGACGATGACGCGTCTGCGCGGCGGTGAGTACGATCTGCGGATCAAGGGTCTTGATGAGCTGCTGCTACGGCATGGCAACGTCATGCTTGAAGCCTGCAACACCAGCCTTCAGGTCCACCTGCAGATCGCCCCTTCCGATTTTGTTCGGCAATACAATGTGGCGCAACTGATCGCGGGGCCGGTGCTGGCGACGATGACGAACTCACCGCTGCTGTTCGATCGACAGCTGTGGTCCGAGACGCGGATCGCGTTGTTTCAGCAGGCGACCGACGAGCGTTCCCAGCATCTGTCTCATGTGCGGTCCCATCCCGCCCGCGTCAGTTTCGGCGGACGCTGGTTGGCGAGGTCGGCCGTAGAAGCGTTCGAAGAAGACATCGCGTGTTTCCGCCCGATCTTCGGCGACGCACTGGGCGAGAACGCGATTGCCGTCCTCGCCGACGGCGGCGTGCCGGAGCTTCGCGCACTTCGTCGTCACAATGGGACCATCTATCGCTGGAATCGTCCTTGTTACGGCGTCTCCGAAGGCAAGCCCCATCTCCGAATCGAGTGTCGATACATTCCGTCGGGACCGACCATCGTCGACGAGGTGGCCAACGCCGCGTTGTGGCTTGGGCTCATGCGTGGGATGTCCGACGAGGTCGGCGACCCGTCGGGTCGGCTCCCGTTCACCGAAGCGCGAGGTAACTTTCTCGCCGCCGCTCGAACGGGTCTCGGCGCACAGTTTCAGTGGATCGACGGCAATTCCTACTCGGCACAGAAGCTGTTGCTGGATCAGCTGATTCCGATCGCACGGCAGGGATTGGCCGCCGGTGGCTGCGATGGCGACGATGTGACGCGCTACATCGACATCATCGAAAAGCGGGTGGAGAATCGCAGGACCGGCTCGTGGTGGTTGACGCAGTCCCACGCGGCACTCGGGTCGGCGGAGACTCCCGCGTCGCGATCGGCCACCCTGGTTCGGGAGTTGCACCGTCAGCAGGTGGACGGTGACCCCGTACATACGTGGGACCCGGTGGGGGCCGGTAGTCGCTCGACCCGCTATTGCGCCACGGTCGAGCAGCTCATGAGCACGGATCTGTTTACCGTGCGGCCGGACGAGTTGATCCACCTCGCGGCTCATGTGATGGACTGGAAGCATGTACGACACGTGCCGGTCGAGGACGAGACCCATTGTCTGGTGGGTCTGATCTCGCATCGTGTGTTGATGCGGACGCTGGCGGCCCAGGCGACCGCCGGCGAGTCACCCAGGACTCGTGCCGATGACGTGATGAATGTCGACGTTCTGACCGTGACCCCCGACACACCGACACTCGAGGCGTTCGAGATCATGCAGACCCGCGGGGTCAGTTGCCTCCCCGTCGTGGGCGACGGCAATCGATTGGTGGGCATCCTGTCCGAGAGCGACCTCATCCGGCTCGCGGCTCCGTTGCTTCGAGACTACCTGAAGCAGGACGACTGAAAACAAAAACGGGAAGGCTTGGCCTTCCCGTTTCGTCGCGATAGGTGATGTCTTGTGACCGACTCGGCCTGGCGGGGGTTCTCAGGGAACCAACCTCACCTTATGGACACACCGTCTTTCGCACGTTAGCCGCCCTCGATCGTGCCGAGGGCTTGATGTGGTCCGGTGGAGTCATGAAGCCTCCTTGCACCTCTATTGTACCACCATCTATCTCGACGGACCGTAGTTTTCTTACGGATCGACCGACGCTTCACCGATCCCAAAAACGTGCCCCAACGTCCGGACGACCATCACGCCGTCGGAAATTGCCGGAGTTGCCATGCATATTTCATTCATCTCGTTGCGCGCCAGTTCGGTGTACGTGGAGCCCGCAGTTGCCACGACGATGTCGCCCTCTTCCGACGTGAAATAGAGCTTGCCGTCGGCGGCGATCGGCGAGGCGGTGAAGCTGCCTCCACCGATGCGTTGGCGGTAGACGCGTTCCCCATCGGTGGCGTTGTACGCCGTGAGGCGACCATCGTTGGCGCAGGTGTAGAGATGCCCGTCGTAGGCGATCGGAGTCGGCATGTAGGTGCCACCACTGTCATGACTCCATGCAATGGCGTCGCTGCTACTTATCTCGTCCGCCAACGAGATGTCTCCGTTACCTCCCGGCCGAATCGCATAGATCGGTCGAACCGGCGGGTAGCCGGCCGTGACATAGAACAGGTCGTTGGCAATGATCGGTGTTGCGACCGTGACCTCGGAGTTGGGTGCCAGAGTCCAGAGGATCTTTCCGCTGGCGGGGTCGTAACCTCGAATCGATGTGCCGTTCGTAATCAACTCATCGCGGTCCTTCCCACGGTAGATCGTCGGAGATCCCCAGGTGGGAAGTTCATCCCGCGATGTGCGCCACGCCGGTGAGCCGTCCTTGAGATTCCATGCGCCGATGAACGAGTCCTTGTAGACATCGGCCTGCACGATGATGAGGTTCTTGTAGATGACCGGCGAACTGGCATGCCCCCACTGGTAGGTCTTGTCATAGAACCAGCCGGCATCGAGGATTCCGACGTCTGCGCCCCAGAGCGACTTGCCCTTCATGTCGTAGCAGGCCAGCTTTCCGATCGTTCCGAAGAGTGCGCAGACCCGCTTCCCGTCCGTGACGGGGGTGGAATTGGCCTGGGTCGACTTGAGATGTCTTTTGGCACCGGGCACCCGGGTGGCGACGGTCCGTTCCCACTCGATCTTGCCGGTCGTTCGCTGCAACGCGTAGAGTTTGAACGTGTGTTCCGACTCATCGTCCACCGAATCGACATCGCCGTAGAGTCCCGTACGGAACGTATCGTCGTTGGCACCGCTGATCGCCGTCGTGATGAAGACCTGATCGCCCCAGACGATCGGGCTGGCGTTGGCCAGACCCGGGATCGGAGTCTTCCAGAGGATGTTCTCTCCCGACGTGACATCCCACGTTGTCGGTGCCCCCTGGCCGTCGGCGATGCCCGAGGCCTGGACGCCTCGGAAGGTCGGCCAGTTCTGTTGTGGACCGCGAGCGATGGGTTCCGGAGCCGCAGCTGTCTCGGTCTTGAGCTCTTCGGCGGCGGGTGCAGTCTCCTGGGCCTCGGGGGCTTCGGCGGTCTCGGTCACACGGGGGAAGGGGAGATCCTGTCCACCCTGATGCACGGTGGCGGATTCGATGAGTCCGCCTCGCCCGCTGAACGAGATGCTGAGGTTGGGCACCTCCGTCGCGTCGAATCTGGCATCGGAGACGGCGGTTAGCCCCAAGGACGGTTGCCCGGTCGCCTGCGCGACGAGGTTGCCGTCCTCGAGGCGGATCTCCAGGGCAAGCCCGATCTGTTCGTTGTTGTAGTTGCCGACGTAGCTGGCCAGCAGCTCGGGAGCGACCGCAACGGCGGTTGTCTCCGGGACTTCGATCTCGACCGCCTCCAGCATCGCCGCGATTTCGGCCGAGTCGTCCACCGACTTCACCTGCTGGCGAGCTTGCAGGACCGCGGCAGAATCGAGACCCTCGACCTTCAAGGCTGCGGCGACCATCCGCGAGTTGTTGTTCCTTACACCCATCGAGAGGACCAGGTCGGCGCCCTCCGCACCCTTCTCCAGCAGCAATTCGATGATCTCGACGTGCTCGTTGAACGAAGCCCACCCAATGGGGGTGAATTCATAGAAGCTGTCCTTGGGGTTCAGGTCGGCGCCGTTCTCCACCAGGTACTTAACGACCTCCAGGTGTCCTTTGTCGCAGGCGAAGGACAGGGCGGTCGCCTGGTAGCGGGTTGGCGCGTTGACATCGACGCCCTCGGTGACCAGTTGCTTCATCTTATCGAGGTCGCCCGCTCTGGCCGCATCCCAGAAAGCCTCTTCCGGAGGACCGGCGGCGACGATGGCGAGAGAAGCCAGTAAGACAACGATCGTGAGAACCAGCCGTATCCGTAAACGCATCATGAGCCTCCTGACCTCCGAGGATACTCGAAGTCGCTTACCCTACGGTGGCAGAGGGTGAGAGTTTCCCTCTAGAATCACGAGATCTGAGACCCAATCTGCGCAACGACGAGGGGGATCGAGATGGGCAGTCCGAGCGACACCAAGAGTGCCAAGAGAAGTTCCGGCCCGTCGGCGAGTGACTTCTACGACGTTCGCGGCCTTCTCAGCGAAGACGAGCAGCAGATCCAGGACCTGGTGGCGCGTTTTGTCGACGATCGGGTGCTCCCGATCATCGCAGACGCCTTCGACCAACACCGCTTTCCGTCCGAGTTGGTTGGCGAGATCGGTGAGATGGGTCTGCTCGGTTGTGGCCTCGAAGGCTACGGCTGCGCCGGACTCAACCAGGTCAGCTACGGCGTGGTCTGTCAGGAACTGGAGCGCGGCGACAGCGGTCTTCGCAGCTTCGTCTCCGTTCAGGGCAGCCTCTGTATGTGGCCCATCCACACGTACGGTAGTGAGGAGCAGAAGCAACGTTGGCTGCCGGGAATGGCCGAAGGAAAACTGATCGGTTGTTTCGGTCTCACCGAGCCCGACGGCGGATCCGATCCCGGGACGATGCGCACGCACGCCAAACGGGATGGCGACGACTGGATCATCGACGGCGCGAAGATGTGGATCACCAACGGTAGCATCGCCGACATTGCGATCGTCTGGGCGGAGACCGAAGAGGGAGTCCGAGGATTCCTTGTCGAGAAGGGGACGACCGGCTACACGACGCGGGACATCATGAAAAAGTACTCGCTGCGCGCCTCGATCACTTCGGAGCTGTTCTTCGACTCTGTTCGCGTTCCCGATTCCAATCGTCTCCCCGGTGCACAAGGACTGGCGGCGCCGCTCGGTTGTCTCACACAGGCCCGTTACGGCATTACCTGGGGTGCCATCGGCGCGGCGATCGCGTGCTTCGAAGAGGCCCAGGAGTTCGCCAGTACACGCAAGGTGTTCGGCCGAACGTTAGCCGAGACCCAGACGATCCAGCGTCGATTGGCGGACATGGCCCGTCGCATCACTCTGGCTCGCCTGCTTTCTCTACAGCTCGGTCGCTTGAAGGATCAGGGCACGATGCACCACACCCAGGTGTCGATGGCGAAGTGGAGCAACGTGCGCATGGCACTGGACGTCGCGAGAGACGCACGGGACATCCTCGGTGCCGGCGGGATCAGTGTGGAGTTTGGTGCGATTCGACACATGCTCAACCTCGAAAGTGTAATCACATACGAGGGGACCGAGACGATTCACGAACTCATCGTCGGTCGGCAGATCACCGGTCACCACGCCTTCTGACGGACCGGGACTGCGGGTCTTTCGGGAATTCTTCCGAATAAGTTTGTCCATAACCCCGGCAAGCCATAGATTGGTAGTTGAGAGGTCACCGGCAAAAGGGCGCCGGCCCCTCTCCCATAAAGGGTTCTCAAATGCGCTACATGATCCTCGCGGTGGCGGTTCTCGTCACTCTTCCCCTCCTGGCCGGCACCGACGAAGGGCTGGCCGCCATGAAGGATCGTCGTTATGACGACGCTTTTCGTGAATTGGTACCTGCGGCCGAGGGTGGCGATACGAGAGCCCAGAACGGCCTCGGAATTCTCTATATCAACGGACACGGCGTGGAGAAGGATTTCGAGACGGCGTTTAGCTGGTTCGAGCGTTCCGCCCGTGCCGGTTTTCACGACGCCCAGTTTCAGGTCGGAATTGCGTACCTGAATGGGATCGGCGTCGAGCAGGACTACGTCCAGTCACTGGCCTGGTTCCTGGTGGCGAAGAACAGCGGTTCCGAGACCGCCGGCGAGGGTGTCGGTGCGTGCCAGTCCGCCATGAAATCAAAACAGATCGACCGCGCCAACAAGTTGGCCGTAACCCTGACGACGGAAATCGCTGCGAACAAGCGCTGACGACTCCCGTGAGAATCTGTCTCCTGACAACTCAGGATCTCGAGGTGGATCCGTTCCCGGATGACGACTGGCCGTGCGACCCCCGTCCATTTCTCAAAGACGCGCACTGGGAAATCGAGACGCTGCACTACAAGTCGGCGGTTGAGCAGGTCAAGAAACGGATCTCCGAGGAGTTCGACCTCTACTTCAATCTCTGCGACGGGGCTGCCGATCAGGAGATTCCCGGTATCGAGGTCGTCCAGACCCTCGAGGAGGCCGGCGTTGCCTTCGTCGGCTCTACGTCCGTGTTTTATGAACCGACTCGCGAGAGGATGAAAGAGGTCTGTGGCGAGCAAGGGATCTCGACACCGAAACACGTCTTCGCGGAGAACGACGCCGACGTGACACGCGCGGAAGAGACATTGCGGTTTCCGATGTTCGTCAAACATCCCAGTAGCTACGCAAGCGTCGATCTCAGTCGCGCATCGAGGGTTCAGTCACCGGCAGGGCTGCGACGCCAGACGAACAAGATCATGCGGCGACACAACGCGGCGTTGATCGAGGAGTTCATTGAGGGAACGGAGTGCACCGTCCTGGTCGTCGAGAATGCCGATGACGCTCAGAACCCGTTCACGTATCAGCCGCTCCAATATCGTTTTCCCAAAGGCGAGAGTTTCAAGCACGAAAAAATGAAATGGGTCGACTACGATCGGCTCAACTCGTTTCCCGTCGAGGATCCGGATCTGGAAGCACGGCTCCGGGACGTTTCAGCGCGGTTCTTCGTTGCACTCGAAGGCGCCAGCTTCGGTCGTTGCGACATCCGCGTCGACGCCGAGGGAACGCCCTACATGCTTGAGATCAATGCGAATTGCGGCGTCTACTATCCGGAGGCGGATGCAGGTGGCGCCGATCTCTGTCTGCTTCGCGATCCCGAGGGACACGAAGGGTTCACTCGGCGTCTGGTCGATGCCGCATTGCATCGCGTGGCACGCCGGATATGATTTCCAGGAGCCTCGTGCCGTAGCGCTCAATTCGTTTGGCCCCCAGTCCCTTGATCTGTCCGAGGGCTGCCGGGGTTTCGGGGCGTGCAACGGCCAGGCCATTCAGGGCCTGATTCGGAAAGACGCAGTAGGCAGGGACGTTTCTGGATCGAGCCTCGTCGCGGCGCCAGTCGGTGAGTGTCTGCAACAGACCCGGATCCGCGTCGCCGACCGGCGTGATCTTCTTGACGGTGACGGTGGCCAGTTCCACACGCAGCTCTTCAGGATTGTCCGTCTCGTCCTTCGACAGTGCGGCATGGAGGCGGCGAAACTCGATCGTCCGTCCATCCTTGTCGAAGCTGTCGCGGGTTTCTCGGAGCCAGCCACCTCGCAGGAGAATGGCAAGGAGCTGCTCGAGTTCTCGACGCTCCTTACGGCCACCGAACAGCGCCTTCTGGAGTTGGCCGGGTGTCGATCCGTCCCGTCGCCGGACCGCCTCCATCACGGTCAGCAGGTCGGCCCGCTCTTCTTTGTCGGGAGACCGAAACTGCAGAACGGTGGTGTCATCGGGGGAGCAGATGTCACAGATTCCGCAGGCGCCCCCCGAATCCTCCTGATCGCCAAAATGCCGAATGAGAGTCAGCATCCGGCAGGATCGACCCTCGGCCAGACGGGTCATCTCGTCGAGTTGTCCGGCGCGATGCTCGCGCTGCATCTCGTAGTTGGGTCGCCAGTCCCTCTCGCCGCGGCGCACGGTACACTCGTGGACGTCGTCAAACGATGTGATGACTCCGCCGTGAGACCGCAGGATCGCAAGGCAACGCTGGATTCGGTCCGGGTCCAGCGAAAGGTCCTGGCCAAGTTCCTCGACGGCCTGATCGGTCGAGTTCAGGGCCTGGAAAACCTTCTGTACCTCTTGAGACGGTGGGTAGTCCCGCTCGAAGAAGAACTCGTGTTGCTTGCGGTCTCCCCAACCGTGCAGGAGGATCGCTCGCGAGGGCATGCCATCTCGACCGGCGCGCCCGATCTCCTGGTAGTAACCCTCGACGGTCGATGGCAAGGCAAGATGGATGACCGTTCGTACGTTTGATTTGTCGATGCCCATCCCGAACGCGATGGTCGCGACGATGACGTCGATGCGGCCCGAGATGAAGTCGGCCTGAACCCGGTCTCGGTCTTCCCCGTCCATCCCTGCGTGGTAGGCCGCTGCCCCACCGACATCGGTCAGCGACTGGGCCACCTGTTCCGCGCGTTTCCGGCTGGGTGCGTAGACGATGGCCGGTCGACGGGCTGGGTCGGACAGATTGCGGGCCACGACCGCTTGCCTTTCAGATGGCTTCATCGAGGCAAACTCGACGGCGATATTGTTCCGGCGGAACCCGTGGATGAACAGTCCGGGGTCTTTCAACGCGAGCTGCGTGACGATATCCCGCCGGACCCGCGGCGTGGCGGTCGCCGTCAGGGCCAGGACCGGCGCCTCGCGAAGGGGTTGGAGTCGATCGCCGAGGAGACGGTAGTCCGGTCGGAAGTCATGACCCCACTGGGAGATGCAGTGGGCCTCGTCTACGGCGACCAGGGCAAGCGGACGACGGGTCAGGCACTCGACGAAGCCGGGGACCGCCAGACGCTCGGGGGCGACGAACAGGAAGTCCAGCCGGTCTTCCAGGTGGGCCTTCAGTGTCGAGCGCGACGCGTCTCTTGTCCGGCCGGAGTGGATGCGATCGGCCCGGACGCCGATCCGGTTCAGTTTCTCAACCTGATCTTCTATGAGTGCGATGAGGGGACTGATGACGAGGGTCGTCCCCGATCGCATCAGGCCGGGCAGCTGGTAGCACAGGGACTTGCCGGCGCCGGTCGGCATGACGAGCACGGCGTCGTCGCCGTCGAGGACCCTCTGACAGACCGCCTCCTGGTACGGGCGAAAATCGGAATGGCCGAATCGGTCGTGAAGTTCCTTGCGTAGGTGGGTCGTCGTCGCGTCGGGCATCGTGGATCCTGACCGAGCATCCTACCCGATCATGATCCGAAAGGGGTGCCCATCTCTCAGGCCCGCCGTTGATCATACGAGACCCCTCGGGGGGCCGGTTGGAGGCTTCCGCTAGTCGTCGAGCTTCTCCAGGATCTCGAGGATCCGGTCCGTCTCCTCGGCGTCGGGGTCGAGCCGCAGGGCCCGTCTGGCCGCGATTCGAGCCTCGTCCGGTTGCTCGGACTCCAGCAGCGCGTTGGCCAGGCGCCGGTAGCTGCTGGCGCTATCCCGGAACAGACGCGTGTTGACCCGCAGCAGCTGGACCGCGGCGTCACCCTCGCCACGGGACAGCAGGACGGCCGCGACCGCGGCCAGCTCACCCTCGGACACCACCGCACTCCGAAGCTGGTTGGCAAGACCCGAAGGGCTGACGTTGGGGTCGGATAGCAACCCGTCGTCCAGCCACTCTCTAATCTGGGGGTACGACCCGTAGTTTGCGATGTAGTCATCGCCGTTCAGGATCGCCAGGAGATCCCGTTCAAGCGATAGGACCGGATGCTCGACGATCCGAGCGATTTCGTGGCCGTCACGCCGAATGATCACGGTCGGGACGCGATAGACCTCGAGGCCTCGCTCTTCGCCTCCCGGGGAACGCTTGATCGCCTCGTCGGTGTTGTCGACGGCGATGAGTGTTCGCGATTCTGCGGGGAAGCCCACCGAGTCCAGAATCTTGGCCAGCCGAGGTACCTCCCGCCGGCTGTCGCCACACCATGTACCGAAGAACACGGTGACATCGAGGTCCTCGAACCCACCGCCGGCGAGCGCCTTGACCGTCCCCGCGTGGGGCTCGTAGGTCTCGTAGGTGTCGCTGTACCACTCGGAATACGGAGCCTCGCCGAGTTGGGAGGCCTGACACTCTCCGAGGATCTTCGGTTCTTCCTCGGTCTGCCCCAACATGGGTGACCCGGTCAGGAAGATGAAGAGCATGAGACCGGCCCATGCATGGGGTTTTTGCTTCAACATCAACGGCTCCCTCCGAGGGGCATTCTATCTGCGGAATGACCCACTTTCATGCAACCTGGAGGTGGGGTCACCCGTCATCCTAATGACAACCGCCGTTCGGCGGACTGGGAGGGGATTCATGCGCCTTATCGCCCGGAACATTCTTCGCGGGGTCACACTCATGACGGTCGTCGTCATGACCTGGGGCCTGAACGCCCATGCGGACGCCCTGTCTTTCTCTTTTGGTGAGATCCAGTTCGTCGACACCGAGCTCGACGACATCGATGTGGATGGCGACGGGTTTGCGCTGAAACTATCCGGTGAGTTCAGTCAGAGGATCTTCGGCTTTGCGGAGTATGCGGAGATCGGCCTCGACGGTGGTGCCGATCTCGACACGCTGGAGTTCGGAGTCGGCTATGGGCAGGAGTTGAATCTCAATACGGACCTGTTCGGGACCGTGGCCCGGGTCAAGGTCGACGTGGACACCGGTCCGGCCTCGTCGGACGAGAGCAGCTACGCCCTGGGTTTCGGGATCCGGTCCCTGTTGCTGAAACAGCGACTCGAACTTGGAGCAAGACTCGACTATCGGGACCTGGATGACGGCGACACCCGTGTTGTGCTATCCGCGCTTTTCAACATGACCCGTCGCTGGAGTCTCGGCCTCGAGGCCGATGCCGGGAACGACGAGACGACGGTGGGCGTCGGGCTGCGCTACTACTTCAATCAGTAGGAGTGTCGTCGTCGTGGAGGACCCGTATCGCAGGACTGTCCAGGTCATCCATCTGTCCGGAGCGGGTCGCCCAGATGAATGCACCTACCGCGGCAGCCGCCACCAGTAGGGCCAGGGGCAGGACGATGTAGATCACGGACACGTCGTCGCCTCGAAGTACATCCGGCGGTAGGAGAGACCGACCACCGTCAACGAACTGATCGGCATCAGGATAGCCGCAATCCTCGGATCGATCACACCGGTAACGGCGAGACCCGCCGCGATCAGGTTGTAAAGCAAGGACACGATGACGTTGGTGCGCAGCGCCGTCATCGTGCGACGGGATCCATCGATCAGTCGCACCAGCGGCGCCAATCCAGGACTGGTCAGGAACACGTCCGATGCCGCCAGGCTCGCCTCGGCACCGCCACGCACCGCAACCCCGACAGAAGCGGCCGCCAACGCCGCGGCGTCATTGACGCCGTCTCCGACCATGACGACGGATTCCCCGTTCTCGACGTTCTGGCGCACGATCCGGGCCTTCTCTTCCGGGCCCAGCCCGCCCCGCGCGTTCTTCGCCGGGACGCCGACCTCTGCAGCCACCCGTGCAACGATTTCCGGGTGATCCCCGGAGAGAATGCCGATCTTGAAACCGGCGGCGCGCAGCAGGTCGAGGGACCGGATGGCCTCGGGGCGGACGACATCGCCAATGCCGAGAACAGCCGCGACGGCCGCGTCGACGGCGACCCAGACCGGCGTTAGCCCCGCGGCCAGCATCCTTCGTTGCGCTTGATGCGCCCAGAGGGGTGTCTCGCGCACGGCATGCCGCACGAACGACGGTGAGCCGACATGAACACGTTGGCCGGCGACCGTGCCGTGAACTCCGCCGCCGGGCGTGAGGACGCGCTGAGTGACATGCCGCTCGTCGTCGGGCTCTACGAATCTGTCGACCAGGGCCGTCGCGATCGGATGCGAGACGCCCCGCTCGACGATTGCGGCGAGCGCGCACGCCTGGCGGTCGCCCTCACAGTCGGCAACTTCCATGCGGCCCCGGGTCAGCGTGCCGGTCTTGTCCAGCCATACACGCCCGCGTCCCGCCAGTTGCTCCAGTGCATCCCCACCCTTTACGAGGATGCCCCGGTGAGCGGCCTGGCCGATAGCGCACTGCATGGCGAGGGGTGTCGCAAGCCCGAGGGCGCATGGGCAGGTCACGATCAGCAGGGTGATCGCATGCTCGAGCGCCACGCCGACATCCGACATCGCCCAGAGCAGAGCGGTCGCGGCGGCAACGGACAACACGACCACGACAAAATACTCGGCCACGCGATCGGCGAGGCGGACCACCGAGGGCCTATCCCGCGCGAACGTCTCGACCATCTGCATCAGCTGTCCGACACGCGTCTCGTGTCCGGTCCGCAGGACCCGAACATCCAGGAACCCGGTCATGTTCACCGTGCCGGCGTGAACCTTCGCACCTACATCGACCGAAGCGGGCAACGATTCGCCCGTGAGAAGGGAGACGTCGATCTGCGAGCGCCCGGACTCCACGACGCCATCGACCGGAACCGCATCCCCCGGTCCGAGGCGAACGACTTGATTTACCCGCAGAGACTCCACGGCGACCTGTTCCGGGTTGCCGTGTGGGTCGAGTCGCCATGCGGCGGAGGGCGTCAGACTGTAGAGCAACGCGACCGCATCCTGGGCGTTGTGTTGCTGGCGAAACTGGAGATAGCGTCCAATCAACAAGAGAAAGATGACGGCCGTCAGCGATTCGAAGTAGATCTCGCCCGCAGAGCGAAACGTATTCCAACCACCCCAGACGGTACCCGCGACAAGCGCGGTGGCCACCGGGAGGTCCATGTGGGCTCGCCGCGTTCGAATCGCCGCTGCGGCGCCGCGGAGGAAAACACGGCCCGGGCCCAACAGAGCGATCAACATCAGCAGCAGGCTGGCGAATCGAAAGACGGTCTCGAACTCCGGGGCCATGCCATTGAACATCCCGCCATAGAGTGCGAACGCGATCAGCATCGCGTTTCCGGCGCATGCCGCCGCAACACCGATGCGTATTAGATGGGTCCGACTCTCCTGTCGTCGGATCTCGTCGACAGCGGCACCGCGATAGACGTGGGGTGTGTATCCCAGGGAATCGAGAGTGCGGGCGATTCTTGCCAGCCCCAGCTGCCCCGGTCGCCACACGACAACGGCCACGTGTCGGCGGAAATCCAGCCGCGCCTCGAGGACGCCCGGCAACACCTCAGGAAGACGCTCGATAAGCCAGAGACATGCAGAACAGTGGACACCCTCGACGTACAGCTCGATTCGACGGCTTCCGTCGGGAAGCTCCTGACTCTCGCGGGCGACAAATGAATCGTCGTCCCAGGTGGCAAATGCGCCGCCGTCGACCCTGGCGGCAATCCGTGTGTCACCGGACACTCGAGCATGTTCGTAGAATCGCTCTAACCCATGGCGATGGATCGCCGTGTAGACAAGCTCGCAGCCGGAGCAACAGAACTCCACGTCATTCGACTCGGATCGTCGGTTCCGTGGGACGTCGAGGCCGCAGTGGGTGCAGAGCGTCGGGTCCGAGTGATCTACCTGTCGTGCTGACAACATGCCGGAGTGTGTTCTCCTATCGTTTCGATCGAGACGATCGGGGTTGTCTCCGATGTGGGGGGCTCAAGTGTCAATTGCCAGCGACCCACGATGCCGGTCAGTCCGACGATCACGATGGCGACGGCGGCGACCATCGCGACGCCCCGACGCGATCGCGTGAGCCACTGCTGGGTGACGCCGATCGCGGCGAGGATCGGAACGGTGCCGATCCAGAACACGGCCATGATGATGGCGCCCTTCAGGGCCGAGCCGCCGCCGGCGGACACGATGACAAACGCATAGAGCCATCCGCAGGGCAGGAGGGTCGACAACAGGCCGATCGCCAATGATCGGCGAACGGGGGGGATTCCGATCGTTCTTCCAAACAAATTCAGGTAGATGCGACGAAGAAACGCAGGTGAACGAACCGTCGGCACCCTCACGCCAAGCAGGCTCAGCAACGCGGACAGACCGAAGACCACCATGGCGATCGCCGCTAGCAGTAACGCGAGTCGCTGAAGCCCAAGAAGAGATCCGCCCAGGTCGATCGACGCGCCAATCGCGCCGACGACCGCGCCCATCGCAACGTAGGTGAGCAGCCGTCCTACGTGGTACGCGACCTGCGTTGGCCAGGTGGTTGTTCCCGTGACGACGAAGGCACCACACATTCCGGCGCAGTGTAGTGAGCCCGTTAGGCTTGCCATCAGGACGACGCTAACGAGTGGAATCATGCGACGCTCTTGCGGACGGTGCTCGTGAATCGTTGGTCTTCGTGGTCGACCTGGAACTGGAACTGCCAGACGCCGGCGCGGCGTCCGCCGATCGTGGCGATGTAGATGCCATCACCGACGTGAACCATCTCGCTACGTTGGATCTGACTTGCGCGTGCGTTGTGGAACGCCTCAAAGACGATATGGGCGTCACGGATCGGTTTTCCGTAGGTGCCGTGGATCTCGACCTCGACGTTCAGTTCAAATCGTTCGTTGCCCGGGCGGGTGCGCACGTCCAGAGTCCACCCCAGCTGGCGGTTGCGTTGCGCCTGAGCGTTCTTGAGATCCCAGTCGGCCGCCTTCTGCTCATAGTCCGGTACGACGGCGAACGACGGATCGGTCATCGAGCTGACAATCAATACGGTCTGTGTGGCGACCGAGAACAACAGCAGAGAGACGATGATTCCGACCCATATCAGTGTGTGTTTCATGGTGACTCGGTCTCCGCGGGAGTCGGCCGGTACAACGGCCCCAGGACGAGGGTGGAGACCTCACGGTTCACTCCCGCAGAGTCCACGACGGAGAGCGTTAGCGAGGCACGTCCACCGTCGAACGTGCCGAGGTCCGACGTCACGTGAAGCGTGATCGAGCCACTCTCGCCGCCGGCGAGCGAGAGGGGAAGGTCCGGAGATGCAAGCGTCGACTCGCCGGGCGTCCCGATCGTGTAGCTCTGAGCCTGCTCCGTACGGTTCTGGATCTTCAACTCGACGATATTCGTCACGTTCTGCCCGTGTACCTGATACGTCGTGTTCCTCGTGCGCAACAGCGTGATGTCGAATTCCGGTCGGTTGACAAGGCTGACGATCAATAGTGTCACCGTGGCGAGTAACACCAACGGGTAGATGATGACCCGGGGTCGCAGCCAACCGCGAGTTCCGTCTTCGATCGCCTGCTGTGAAGTAAGGCGGATCAGCCCGCGAGGCTTGCCGACCCGATCCATGATGCTGTTGCATGCGTCGATGCACTGCGTGCAATTGACGCACTCCATCTGGAGACCGTCGCGGATATCGATGCCGGTCGGGCAGGTCGTGACGCAAAAATCACAATCGACGCAATCGCCGAGGGACTCTCGATGCTTCTTCGAACCCTTCCCGCGAGGCTCGCCGCGCTTGGGGTCGTAACTGACGATCAGCGACTTTCGATCCAGGAGGACCGACTGGAGACGCCCGTAGGGGCACATCAGGATGCAGACCTGCTCTCGTTGGAATGCGAAATCGAGCATCATCAGCCCCGTGACCGATGCCATGACGAGAAAGGCCTTCGGGTGTTCCAGCGGCGAACTCCCGACCCAACGCACAAGCGTTTCGATTCCCACGAAGTAGGCCAGGAACGTATGTGCCAGGAACATCGAGATGAGAAGGAAGACCGCCTGCTTAGCGATGAGCCGTATCGGGTGGACGTCGGCTCGTCCGTCGGTGTCGTATCGACGCCCTTCGAACAACCGTTCGATGGGGCGATAGAGAAACTCCATGTAGACCGTCTGCGGGCAAGCCCAGCCACACCACACGCGACCGGCAACGGCGGTCAGTAGGAACACGGCGACGAAGATGGACAGCAGCAAGAGCGCCAACAGGACCGTGTCCGTGGCGAGGAGAACCTTACCGAAGAAGATGAACTCTCGGTCTGCGAGATTCAGCAACACGCTTGGGCGACCGCCGACCCGGATGTACGGCAACGCCGTGAACAGCAGGATCAGAACGTAGGCGACCGATCTGCGGGCCGTCAGAAGGGGACCCTCGGCAACTCGTGGACGAAGCCAGCGACGGCTGCCGTCACGGTTAAGCGTCGAGAGAACCCGCTGGCCCTGCTCGTCGCTCATGGCACTTCGGCTGGAATCTCATCCCAGGGAGGAATTGGATCGCCCTCAGGGTTCTTGCCGGCGACAGGTTGATCCCGCAGTCGAGCGACGTACGACGACAGCAAGACGATCTGGGTCTCCGTCAGTCGATCTCCCCACGCCGGCATGCCTTGCACGGGGAGCCCGTCACGAATGAGACCGGGGATGTCGGTGACCGTCGTCACGTTCTTCCAGTGATCGTCGGTGAGGTTCGGTCCAACGTTTCCGCTGCCGTCCGCCAGATGGCATTGCGCGCAGCGTCCTCGGAACAGACTGGACATCCCGGTCATCGCCGTCTCGTCCGTACGAAAACTGAGGATCGTCTTTCGATCGGGGGCCAGTTCTCCGTACGTCGCGAGCAACTGATTGGCATACGCCGCGATCTCTTTGTCCAGCTTGTCGTGAATCGACGGGCCACTGCCGAAGTGGTAGTGCAGGATATACGGGTACGCGAACAGGACCGGGAGGACGAACAACCAGATCCACCACGCAGGCATCGGGTTGTCGTATTCCTGAATACCATCGTAATTGTGGTCAAGCAGGCGGTCGCGTTGTTTGTCTTCGTTAGCCATGAGAAATGTCCCGCGGGGTAACGACGGTGTCGTCGTCTAGAGGAATCCGGGCAGCCTGATCATAGGTCGCTCGCCGTGTGAGCACGAGCCTGAGGAATACGACCAGGAACACAAGGAAGAAGAACAGTAAGGCTATCTTCTTGGCCAGAACGATCTGGTAAAGATCCATCACTCCGCTCCTGTCGCGACGGTCGGCGGTTCTTCCGCCGGAAGCGGTTTGGCGATATCCGTCCCAAGCCGCAGCATGTACGCGACCAACGCGATGACTTCCTTGTCCGCAAGTCCGCTATCGACGTAGGACGGATCCTCTGCGACGAGTTTCGCGAAGACCTCGTCGGCCTGCTGACGGGCCATCGCCTCGGATGTTGTCAGCTCTACGTCGTACGGGACCCCGAGTTTAGCCATGGTCTGGACCTTCGCGGGAACCCCGGCGAAGTCGAAACTGTTTTGTAGGAGCCACGGGTAGGCCGGCATGATCGAGCCGGGACTGGTGTCCGAGGGGCGATTGAAGTGACGCACGTGCCACGCGACACTGGTGTTGGTCTGTCCTATTCGATGTAGATCCGGTCCGATCCTGCGGGACCCCCACTGGAACGGTCGATCGTAGATGAACTCGCCGGCCTTCGAGTACTCGCCGTAGCGTTCGATCTCGTGCCTCATCGGACGAATCATCTGCGAGTGGCAGTTGTAACAGCCCTCGGAGACGTACATGTCGCGACCGGCCAACTCCAATGGGGTGTAGGGCGTGACGGTCGCGATCGTCTTGACGTTGGACTTGATCAGGAACGTCGGGATGATCTCGAACAGCGACGCGGAGACGACGGCGAGCACGACCATGATCGTGAACAGCAGCGGCAGGCGTTCCCATCGACGATGCCAGCGGGACTGCATGAAGACATCCAGACGGTGTCCGAACGCGGTGACGGACTTCAACCTTGACCTGGGCGGCTCCTGATCGGTGTAGTTCTTGGCGAGCGCGTGCGCCTGGATGACCGGTTCGTCATAGGTTGCCGGTCGCTTCATCCAGGTGAATACCAGGTTGGCAAAACACATCAAGGCACCGACGAGGAACAGCGTGCCGCCCAGAACTCTGATGTGGTAGAAGGTCATCAATTGATTGACGGTCTCGATGAAATCCGGGTACTTCAGCAGGCCACTTGAATCGAACGCGCGCCACATCAAACCCTGTGTCAGGCCGGCGGCATAGATCGGCACGATGTAGAGCAGGATCCCGACCGTCGCGAGCCAGAAGTGGCTGCTCATCCACTTGCGACTCCACAGCGGGGTCTGGAACAGACGCGGGATGAGCCAGTACGCCATCCCGAACGTCATCATCCCGTTCCATCCCAGCGCACCTGCGTGGACATGGGCGATGGTCCAGTCCGTGTAATGACTGAGGGCATTGACACTCTTGATCGAGAGCATCGGGCCTTCGAACGTCGACATTCCGTAGAACGTCACGCCGACCACGAAGAACTTCAGGACCGGATCCTCGGCGACCTTGTGCCAGGCGCCACGCAACGTCAGCAGACCATTGATCATCCCGCCCCAGGAGGGCATCCACAGCATCAAGGAAAACAGAGCGCCGAGTGTCGAGGCCCACGCTGGTAGCGCGGTGTAGTGCAGATGATGGGGTCCCGCCCAGATATAGATGAAGACGATGGACCAGAAGTGGAGGATCGAGAGCCGATAGCTGAAGACAGGTCGATTGGCCGCCTTGGGCAGGAAGTAATACATCAGGCCCAGGAACGGGGTGGTCAGAAAGAACGCGACCGCGTTGTGGCCGTACCACCACTGCATGAACGCGTCCTGGACACCCGCATAGATCGAGTAGCTCTTGGTCCAGGTGACGGGAAGCGTGAGGTTATTAAAGATGTGGAGGATGGCCACCGTGATGATGGTGCCGATGTAGAACCACAACGCGACGTAGAGGTGGCGTTCTCGTCGACGGGCCAGGGTGCCGAAGAAGTTGATCGCGAAGATGACCCACACCACCGCGATGGCGATATCCAGGGGCCACTCGAGTTCCGCATACTCCTTGCTCTGGGTGATGCCGAGAGGCAACGTCACGGCGGCGCCGACAATGATCAGTTGCCAGCCCCAGAAGTGGAGTTTCCCCAGCAGATCGCTATACAAGCGGGCCTTGCACAGCCGTTGGGTCGAGTAGTAGACCGCGGCAAAGATCGCGTTGCCCGCAAACGCAAATATGACGGCGTTTGTGTGGAGCGGTCGCAGGCGCCCGAACGAGAGCCAGGGAATCTCGAAATTAAGAACCGGGAACGCCAGTTGCAGGGCGACCACCACCCCGACCAACATCCCAACGATCCCCCAGAACAGAGAAACGACGACGAATTTCCGCACCAGGGCATCGTCGTAACGAAAGCTCTCAAGCGGGGTCGACTGCTCACCCATCCACGGTCCCTCCGGCCATCTCCTGGACGGCTGCGTTCGGAATTTGGCCTGGATTCGCCCTCGAACGCCACCGCATAATAGACCGC
Organism: Acidobacteriota bacterium; assembly: GCA_029861955.1. Taxonomy (NCBI): domain Bacteria; kingdom Pseudomonadati; phylum Acidobacteriota; species Acidobacteriota bacterium. The sequence goes on along the minus strand of JAOTYK010000002.1, from coordinate 212,370 downwards.
ATTTGTCTCCAAACTGGATCGCAATCTCGCTGCGTCGGCACCGGGGGAACTCAGATGCTAATCTCGGCGCCAGGAGAGAGCTCGCCGTGAACCCACTGGAGTCGATGAAGTGCGCCGTCGTCGCCCTGGACTCCAGGGGCGATGTCACACGCATCAATGGGGCGGGGGCCGCCCTCCTCGGACGACCGGCCGACGAGATCGTCGGAACCAACTGGTTCGATGCCTACATTCCGGCGGACGTCCGCGAAGAGGTTCGGGAGGTCCATGCCTCGCTCCTCGCGGGGCAGACGGTCATCACCCATTTCGAGAATCAGATTATCGACGCCGCAGGCCACAAGCGTCAGGTTTCCTGGCAGAACATGCTCTTACGGGCCGCCGACGGGACGGTCGTCGGCAGCCTGAGTACCGGTGTCGATGTCGGCATCGACGCCTCGCCGGCGGCTTCGTCGCGTCGATCGGCTGGAAAGCTGGAGGATCTGCACTACGCGCTGGATCAGACGGCCATCATCGCCGAGACCGATCAGCGTGGGGTCATCCACTACGTCAATCGGCGGTTCTGCGAAATCAGCGGGTACGAGGCGGATGAATTGATCGGCCGCGATCATCGGGTCGTCAACTCGGGATACCACCCTCAGGCGTTCTTTCGCGAGATGTGGACGACGATCTCCGCCGGTCAGGTGTGGCGAGGGGAGATTAGAAACCGGCGCAAGCAGAGCGGATACTACTGGGTCGAGACCACGATCATCCCCTACGTCGACGAGCGAGGCAAGCCGGAGCGCTACCTCGCGATACGCTACGACATCACCGATCAGAAAAAGGCGGAAACCGAGATCCGAGAGCGTCAGGCATTGACCCAACTGGGCCAGATGGCGGCGGTGGTCGCCCACGAGGTTCGCAATCCGCTGGCGGGCATGGCCGGTGCCCTTCAGATCATCGGCAATCGATTACCGGATTCCAGCCCCGATCGCGAGGTGATCGGGTCGATTCTGGAGCGCATCGGACTGCTGGACGTCAAGGTCGAGGAGTTACTCCGGTACGCGCGACCCACCCCACCCAGTCGCCGACGAGTCTCGGCCGAATTTCTGATCGAGAACACCCTGACCCTGTTGAATGCCGATCCTCTGCTACAAAAGGTCGATGTCGTCTTCAAGACTGAAGACGCAGAGCTCTGGTGCGACCCCGATCGGGTCATCGAGTCGCTAACCAATATCGTCCTCAATTCGGCAGAGGCCATGAACGGCGCGGGTCGGATCCGGATCGACGGGTCCGGCGCCGATGACCGGTTCATGATCCGCATCCGCGACAACGGACCCGGAATCCCCGACGCCATCCGTGAGCGTGTCTTTGAACCGTTCTTCAGCAATCGGCCCAATGGCACCGGGCTGGGTCTCGCCATCGCACGTCAGGTCATCCGTGCGAACGACGGTGAGATCGATCTTGAGACCCATCCGGACGGCGGCGCGGTCTTCGTCCTGCATCTTCCCTTCGCCACCTAACGCGCTGGGCACGGCCCTTTTCTATTTTTCCCCCCTGGGTCAAAACCCCCAGGCCACCGCCGGGTTGGGTGATATGCCCCTGCGCCACAAGCCCTAAAGCCCAGGAGAGTCCAAAACTCCTTTGAAGCGGCGGCCCGCTCTTGGCACGACTCGTGCACTCCAGAAGGGTCCATTCAAGGAGGAATCGTCATGAGTTTGAGGGTGTCCACTGCTACGGATTACGGGATTCGCGCCATGCTGCATATCGCCTCTCTGCCCGACGGCAAGAGTGTCCGCCGTGTCGAGATCGCCGAGGCGGAGGGGATCCCCACCAACTTCATGGCCAAGGTCCTTCGGCGACTGGTGCGCTACGGATTGCTCCGTTCCGCCCGCGGTCTCCATGGCGGGTTCTGCCTGTCACGGCCGGCGACACAGATCAGTCTCCTGGAGCTGGTGGAGGCGATCGACGGTCCGATTCGAGTCTCGCCGGGACGCACCGACGATGCGCCGGTCGAGTGGATCTCCGCATGCCCGGCCTCCCTGGTCTGGCCGGAGGTCGAACGAGCTCTGCGCGACACGCTGAGTCAGTACTCTCTTGAGGTACTCGTATCTGCGCCACGAAAGAACGGACGCATTGCCTATCTTCCGATGGTGCAAACTCACGAGTCCACACCGCTGTCGAAGGCCGTCTAGTTATCGATCTTGAATTTCTTGATCCGATAGCGAAGCGTATCTCGAGACAGACCGAGGAGCCGCGCGGCCTGGACCTGATTGTGGTCGCATCGTCGTAGCGCCTCACGGATCGCCGAGCATTCGATCTGCTCGAGAGTCATCTTCCCGACCGGAAGCGTTGGATCATCCGTCGACGGGGACTGGTGGGACTCGATATCCCCCCGGACCTCCGCCGGCAAGTCGGCCAACGTGATCCACTCCTTGTCCTCGAGAATCAAGATGCGCTCGATGACGTTTCGCAGTTCTCGTACGTTGCCCGGCCATTCGTGGGCCATCATCCGGTCGAGGGCATCCTTCCGGATTCCCTTGCAGTTCGTTCGCAACTCCTCGTTGAACCCATCGATGAAATGCTGAGTCAGTAGGGAGATATCTTCCCGTCGTTCCCGAAGCGCGGGGATGCCGATCGGGATCACATTCAGGCGATAGAACAGGTCTTCCCGAAACTCGCCGTTCTTAACGGCCTCGGTCAGGTTGCGATTGGTGGCCGCGATGATTCGAACGTCCACCTCGATGTCTCGCGTGCCGCCCACGCGTTTGAACGTTCGGTCTTCCAGGAAGCGCAGTAGTTTGGCCTGCAGCGCAGGCGGCATCTCACCGATCTCGTCGAGGAACACCGTGCCGCCGTCCGCAACCTCGAGGAGCCCCTGCTTTCGTTCCTTCGCGTCCGTGAATGCGCCCTTCTCGTGGCCGAACAGCTCGCTCTCGAGTAGCGACGCGGTCAACGCCGAACACGTGATGTTGACGAAGGGCGCATCGACCCTCGGGCTGCCGTAATGGATGGCTCGTGCGACGACGTTCTTTCCCGTACCGCTCTCGCCCTGGAGTAGGATTATCGACGCGCGGCTGCCGCTGACACGGTCGACCCGCTCCAGAACCTGGCGCATGGCGGGGCTGGTTCCGATCAGTCGATGCGAGGCATGGGTTTCGCGGCGCTCGGATTGCAAACGCCGAAGCTGTCGCTTCAGTCGTGTCGTCTCCAGCGCCTTGTGGGCAACGGCCAGGAGATGCTCGAGATTCACAGGCTTGGTCAGGTACTCGTACGCGCCTAGCTTGATGGCCTCGACGGCCTTCTCGACCGAGCCGAAAGCGGTCATCATGATCACCGCCACCTCGTTCGATTGCGCACGAACGTCCCGAAGAATGTCGAGACCGGTGGTGTCCGGGAGACGATGATCGAGGACCAGCAGGTCAAATTCATCCTGCCGCAGGAGCTTGTTCGCTTTGGCCCCGTCCTCCGCTTCGGCGACGACGAACCCGTGCTCTTCGAGATGGGTTCGGATCGACCAACGGATCAGTTTCTCGTCTTCGACCAGCAGGACCCGCTCCCCGGACTGGGGCTCGCGATCAGGTGTCAGGTCGGCGGTCGACGAGGTTGGAACCATAGACAGATCGTAGCATCGGAGGCGGACGGCGAAGGGGTCAACGACAGTCCGTTGGCGCCCTCCGGGAAAAAGGACAAGATGGGTCCCAATCGCATCCTATCCGTCCATGCCCACGACATGAATCACGGGGTGAAGGATGTACGGGTGCTGCCCCCCGGTTTCGTTCACCTGGACCGATAGTTCGGCATCGAAGTCCAGCGTGACCTGAAAGTCTTCGCCGTTTCTCAGACTGAACGGGACGTTGACATCGATCTTTCGTGAGGGAGCGAAAATCGGTTCGACGATTTCCGGAGTGTCGGGATCGCCGTCGTCGTCGCGGACCAGCTCCGCCTCGAGAATGTGGAGACGGATTTTCGCGTAGTCTCCGTCGTCCAACTCACCCTCGGCAACCATCACGGTCGCACCGTTCTGGTAGTCCAGCAGGTTGACGACCAGCGGGCCGTCGGTCAGCAATCGCATCTTCTCCCCGTCTTCGCCCTCTTCGTCTCCGGCAGGTTTGATCGTGACGCCGTCGATTGTGACGTTGACCGCGCTCACGCCGGTGAAGTCGATGGGTGCATCGGTGAGCAACACGGTGATCCGGCTGCTGCCGGAAACGGTGCCGTGGGAGCACGCGCTCCAGGAGACGAGGGCGACGACCGCGGCGAGGACGAGGAACAGGGACTTTGACAGTTGGGACATGGCGATCTCCAGTTGGGGCTGAACCACTAAGAGGAGGGTACCGCTCGGATCGCGGGGCGCAACCGCCATGAGGCGCCCGGAAGAAAATCTGACCACTGTGCTAAAAAATCTGCATCGTCCGCGAAAACGACACCGACCCGCTGGACCCCAGGGAGCTGATTCAGACCGATCGCACGTTTTTCGCCAAGATCGGCTACGCCTGGGTTCCCTGACCGGGACAGATTCCCGCTGCCGACCCCGCGGGGTGCGAGTACCTTCCTATCTGGGTCCTTTCCAGGGAGACCTCCGTGTACCGTCGGGCAATCTGCGTCCTCCTCCTCCTGTTGGCTGTTCCCTCCACGGGTACACCTGCGGACGAGCGCCAGTCGCCTCAGGAGTTTCGCGAGGCCGCACCGGGGAATGCCAACGACTCTCAGTGCCGGCTGCCAGGTGTCGACGGGGATCGAATCGAATGGACCCGTTTCCCGACGCTGGAAAGATCCCGTACGGGAGCGTGGCGGAGAAACCTGAGGCTCCAGCCCGCTCAGCGTCGCGATCCGGGTGCGGATGCCGGTCGGTCGATCTCACCGGAGGGGCCGGTGAATCCAGGCGCGATCGCAAGTCGACGCTGGGTGCCCGGTTACAAACCTCAAACGGTCGAGCAGAAGGCGGCGTACGAGCGTTGGTTGGCGGAGACCCGGCAGGGGCAGAGCCGACTGGGTCGTTCACCCGCCGGCACCTTGCTCGATCACGCGGTCGGCAACCACACGTCCTTCGTGGATAGCGATCACGAGTTCTCTTACATCGTCCATCGTCCGCCGACCGACAGCGCCGTGATCGATCTGCGTCACGCGCCGATCAAGGCCGAGAGCCCCAAGCAGAAGGGGCCGTCCAAGTCGTACCACCGCTCGGGTCTTACCTGGGACGAGTACCGACTGTTGAAGGAACTCGCTCAGAGTGGCCCGGAGACGGAAGGTGCCCAACAGGCGGAGGACGAGAGCAGCCGGACTCCGGGCTTCAGCGACAATCTCGACGGACTGGAGAGCATCACGAACAGTGGGCCCCCGGACCCCGTGATCGCCGTCAGCTCCAACTTTCTCCTCGAGGCCGTGAACTCACGATTCCGTGTGTGGGACATCACGCAGGACCCACCGGTGCCGGCGGCAGCGGAGATCAACTTCAATACGCTCTTCCAGTCGGTACCGAACTGTAACGGGTCGTTCGATCCCTATGTTGACTACGACGAGGAGAACGAGCGTTGGGTGATGATCACCGAGACGATCAACTCCATGAACGGGAACTCGTATCTCTGCGTCGCAGGATCGCGCACAGCCGATCCATCCGCAGCATGGAACGTCTTCTCGTTCAGATCCGACACGGCGACGCCCGGTCAATACCTGGACTACCCGAAGATGGCCATCGGTCTCGACGGCATCTACATCACCGCCAACAATTTCCTGGATGGGTCCACGTCGTTCGCGGAGATACGCGTCTGGGCTCTCGACAAGACCGAGGTCTACGCGATCACTCCGCCGACGAGCCTGACCGTCGCGGAGGCGTCACTCGCGTCAAGTCCCTTCGTCACCGCGTTTCCTGCCCAGCTGAACGGATATCGCACCGGGCAGTGGCCGATGCCCGGAACACCGCAGTACTTCATCTCCAACTCGACCGGTACCAATCGGATCTGGGAGTGGAGCAATCCGTTCGGCCAGGCACCGGCGATCTATGGGTCCTTCGCAACGGCGTTTGGAGGGGCCCCACCCAACGCACCCGAAATGAACGGAGCCACGGGCAATCTCAACGACACCGGAGCCGCCGACTGGTCGGGCGCCGAAGTCCGCGGCGATTCCTTGTGGGCCAGTCGCTCGGTGTTCTGCAACATCGGACTGGCCAACAGCGAATCCTGTATCGACTGGATCGAGGTTGACGTCAGTGGTCCGGGGCCCGTCCTACTCCAGCAGCAACAGTCCGGCGCGTTCGGGTCGGCAGACGTCTACCGTTATTACCCCGATCTGGCGGTGGATCGCAGTGGCAACATGGCGATCGCCTACACCCGATCCAGTCAGACGACCTTTACCGAGATCTGGGCATCTGGCCGCGAGTTCTCGGATCCACCCGACACGCTCCAGGCGGAATCGTTGATCGTTGCGGGAAGCGGCGAGTACACGGACGGGGTGGGATGTGACGGAACTTGCGATCGATGGGGCGACTACAGTTCGATGGTGACCGACCCCGACGGTTGCCGTTTCTGGTATGTGGGGGAGTATTCCGACGGCGGCAACTTTGGTTGGAAGACACGCCTCACGAGCATGCAATACGCATCCTGTAGCGTCGATTCCGCCGTGAATCTCAACAAGGCGGTCTATGCCTGCGGTGACGAAGTCTTCATTACCGTGACCGATGCAACGGCGCTCTCCGCAGGAACGCTGGCTGCCTCGATGACAATCAGTACGGCTAATGGGGGACCGATCCTGGACATCGAAAACACGGTGGCTGGCGATTGGGTCGGTAGCGACTGCGTCGGCGGAACCTGCAAACTCTGGACTGCAAGTTTTTCAACAAGCGCGGCATCCGGTTTCGATGACGATGGCGAGATCAATCTCGTCGACGGTGGCACGATCGCGATCGACTACATCGATCCCCACGTCAGCCACGATCCCCAGAGTCGAGTCGTCAGCGTCGACTGCCGGTCGGCGTTCCTCGATGGCGGCTTCGTGATCGAGGGGGGCTGCGAGGCCGGATCCGGTGGCGAGCAATACCGCGACTATATCGACGCCGGGGAGTACATCGCGTATACGTTCGGCCTGTTCAATCCGGCGACCTCCCCGACGCTGTCGGACGTCCGAGCGACATTGAACCTGACCGGCCCTGCGGCGTCGGCCGGGCTCGTCACGGTCTTTAACCCGACCGTTCACATCGGTGCGGTGAGTCAGGGCAGCGTCACTTCGGCGGTATTCAACATCTTCGTCGATCCGGCTGTCGATAACGGCGCGTACCGGCTGTCGGATCTGAACTTCGAGGTCAGCGTCACGTCGATCGCCGATGGCTTCACCACGCCTCAGGTATTGACACAGCCGCAGATCCTGCAGGCAGACGACAACATCGTCCAACAATCGCAGTGTTGGAACTTCGAGACCGGTAACCAGGGTTGGATCCACGAGCGGCTTGTTGAAAGCTATGACGTCAATCCGGTCACCGTGAATACCGTCGAGGCGCCGTGGACACGCGGGAACGGCTGCGGGAGCGAGACGCGGAGCGACTACCCGGAAATGACATGCGACGTGAACGGATTGGTCGCCTGGATGTCCAACGCGGATGCGTCGACATGCGGGACGTTTACTCAATCGGCGACCGAGCTGACCGACGACATCCTCTATTCGCCAATCTTCGGCCCGACAAGCACCGGAAACGCAGGCAACGGGCAGCCGTGGCAGTACCGCTGGGTGCTGGCCGAGTGGTTCTACCGCTCGCAGATGGAGACGTCTCCGGGGTCGGATACCCCGACATCGGCGTGGGGACACTTCCTCTCGGATGACTACCAGGGCGTCGCGGATCCGGCCGAGAACGAGGTCGACACGGCGTACAGCCTGTCCAACGCCTATCGTTTCTATCCCGATCAGGATTGGGATAGCGGCACGCCGTGGGACCCCAACAACACGCCATCCAACTATGACGGTCTCGCATTTCCGCAGACCGTCTCCGGTCCGGCCACTCCTGGTCTTCAGTGGCGATGGGCGCTCGAGTTCCTCGACACGGATTTTGGGCTGTCACCGACGACCACGCCGGCCAGTGGCGGGTTGATCATCGACGACATGAACCTGATCTACGATCAGTATCACGCGGTCGAGCAGATCGGTGTCTGTGGTGCAGGGGCGGCGGCGGGTGTCGTCAGCTTCGATCAATCCACTCACGCGGATTGTCCGTCGGACCAGTTGACCATCAGTGTCGTCGACGGCAACGCCGGTTCAGTTACCGTCACGGTCACTTCATCGGGGACCGGAGACAGCGAGACGATCGATCTCCCCGGTGGCGGGTCGTTCTTCACGACGGACCTGACGTACTCGACGGAGGATGGAGCCTCGGCGGATGACGGGTCGCTGTTCGTGACTCCCACGGACACGATCACGGTTAGCTACGACGACGTCGATCCCATGGCGACCTCCACGGACGAGGTGCAGATCGCGTGTCTGGAGGGGGATGTGCGTGTCAACGGTCTCGTCAGCCTTACTGATAACGGCGACGGCGATGACTACGCAGACACCAACGAGGTCGCGTCGATCAGCATTCAATTACGCAACGATTCGGGTCGGGATCTGACCAACGTCGTCGCACGAATTGCGACGGACGATCCCGACATCGATTGCATCGTCAAGGACGTCGCCAGTTTCGGCGCGATCTCGGCCGGGGGCGTCGCGGTCAACGACATGACATTCGATCCGTTCCGTTTCAAGGTTGCCGACGCGGCGGAATGCGCGGGATCGCCACCCGTGCCACCGACGGTGACGTTCAACGTCTACATCGTGGCCGACAACTTCGATGGCGCCAGCACACCCCAGACGCTGACCCTGAGCCTGGACCTGGATGACCTGGCGGGAACCGTAACCGCCGTCGAGAACTTCGATGCTCAGCCGGCGACGTGGAGTCATGAGGTCGGTCCCGGTGACGACAACGGAGTGACCGACGGCGCAACCGTGCCTTCGTTGTCTTGCGCACCCTACGTCGATGACTGGTTCTGGCGCGCCACCGGTGGCAACTTGAACGGCGGGTTCTTCCTCTGGGAAGACGAAGGGGACAACTTCCCGAATGGAAGCTACCGCGATCTGAACGACGCCGTTCTGCTGTCGCCGGCCTATAAGATCGGTTCGACCAGCACGATTCTGAGTTTCGATCATGAATACAAGTTCGCGGACTCCGGTCCCGCGCCGACGGGGCTGCGAGCCGACGGAGTGCGCGTTGACTACAGTCGCAACGGTGGGACGTGGCAGAAGCTGACGACGTTGCCCTATGACGGGCCGTTGATCTGGAACACCTATTGCAACCCGCTCTGTAATGGTTCCGAGCTAGGCCCGGAGAGTTGCTTCTCCGAGAACCCCGGAAACGGAGAGCAGATCTTCAACAAGCTGGACAACGTCACGCAGAACTGGATTCGCGTCAACGGGGGGCTTACCGGCCTGGCCGAGGACGACACGATTCAATTCCGCTGGCGATTCGGCTCGATGAACAGCGTCGCCGGCTTCCCGGATCTGCTGTTCACGGACGGCGGTTACGGGTTGGATAACGTCGTCGTGACGAATGTTCGCGCACAGGCGTGCGATACGAACATCAACCCCGATACCGGATGTGGCGTAGCGTTCGATAGCGCTGGAAACCTCTTCGAGCGCTGCGGTGACGGCGATCTGGTCGTCGAGCCGACGGAAAACTGGGAGATCGACGTTACCTTGAAGAACGTCGGTCAGACCGATGCGACGGGGACCACCGCGGATCTGACGATCAACGGCGGCTCCGGCGTCATGGCGACGGTGTTCGGTAACCCCGCTGCGTTCGGGACGCTGGCAGGGGATGGAGGTACGGCAACTTCCTCCTTCCAGTTCACCGTGGACTCGGGTGCTGTCTGTGTGGACACGCTCCTCTTCGATATCACGAATATCCAGGATGACATGGGAAGTCACGACGACGCGCTGGGTGTGTTTGACGTTCAGATCGGCCAGATCTCTTCTCAGGAGTTCTCCGGTCAGGACACCGACCCCCTCGTCGCGGAGTCCGCGTTGCAGAGTTCGACGCTCTCTCCACCGTTGTCGTTCAGTGTGCCGGTGTCCGGTGCAATTCTCAGCTATGACTACCTCTACAGCAATCCGACACCGACGGTCACGTCAACCCAGCTGTTTAGTCCGATCAACACCCCGCAGGACGGATTCGCGGTGTCTCCGTTGTCGCCGAGTCTTACATTCGCAGCCGGTGCGGCAATCTCCGCAGAGTTGGAATGGGATTCTCTGACCTACACCGGGGGGAGTGGGAACGTGACGATCTGTACACAGATCGATCTGGTCACGCCCAACGCCACTGTCATTCCCATCAAGGCGTTTGACGCGGTCGATACAGAACCCTATGACGTCCTGGACATCTACAACGGTGCCGATGGTGGGCCGGGGTCGTATCAGATTCGCATAACCGAACGACAGGGCGCAGGCTGTACCGGTACGGGGACGTTGGAAACCACCAGGCTCTCGGTGGTTGGAACAACCGGAAGCGCCACCTGGACATCCAACGCGCAGGTCAGTCTCTTCGACGGCGGTACCTCAACCATCGTGAAGCCTTTCGGCGTGGTGGACGGTGGGACACACGACGTGAGCGCAATCTATGACGCCGGAGGGCCCGGCACCTACACGATTCGCGTCGAAGAAAACGGCGGAGGGGGGATGGCCGAGTTGACCAACGGCCTGCTGATCCTCGATGCCGTCGAATGTGATCTCGGTTGCAACTGCGCAGACCCCAACGACCCGCAAGACCTGACGCTCGGAAAAATGGGGACAGATTTATTATTGAACATCGCCGTCACCGGAACCCCCGGCGGCTCACTCAATGTCTATCGTGCCACCCAGCCGAATCCCTCGACATGGGGAGCACCGATCGCGACGGGCATCACCGATCAAGACGCGGGCACGCCGGGTGTCCAGTGGACCGATAGCGGTGCTGCGGCACCCGGAATCGACTATTTCTATCGCGTCACGGAGACGGCATGCGGCGGCGAGTCTTCCCTCTGCCCGGACGGGGGTGCGAAGGATCCGGAGAACCTGCGAGCCGGGAAATCCGCGAGCAACCTGACGTTGTCCTTCGACAAAACGGGGACGAGCGGCGCAACCTACAACGTTTATCGAGCAACCCAGCCCGATTCGGCGTCATGGGGCGCACCGATTCAGACGGGCGTGACCGACGAGGACCTCCAGACACCCGGAATCCAGTGGACCGACAACGGAGCAGCCGCGCCGGGTGTCGACTACTACTACCGGATCACCGAGACCGCGTGCGGATCCGAGTCGCCTCTCTGATCCGCTATGCGGAGGCCGCCTGTTCGTGCTCGATCTCGGCCACTTCGCGCCCAAGAAAGAAGCTGATCGCAGTTCGGATCGCGACCAGCGCCGAGACAAAGATCAGATCCTGCAATTCGCGTTTGACCACCGTGTGGATGATGTCCGAGGCGATCATGAATTCGATGCCCAGGAGGATGTAGGTTCCGAGATCAATCCGCAGTGTGCGAAGGCCACCGATTCCCGCGCGATAACGGAGTCGGCGAGCCTCGGTGATCACGAACCCGATGAGCGCCCGGACGAACCCCCACAGTACGATCGCGATGCCGATGAGGTCGATGGCACTTGCGATCCACTCAAGCGTGGACGATAGCGCCGTGACCAGTCCACCTGGGTCTCCCATCGCCTCGTGCATGCCTCACTCCTCTGTATGGTGGCCGTTTTAGGCGTCTCGATGATAGCGCCAACGGAAACCTCGAAGCCGAAATTCCCGTATCCAAGCGAGACACCTTGTCGGTTCTCGTGATTTCTTTAGAATATTGGTTGGAGGAAACCTCAGATGGATGTTCGAACCGCTCGATGGCGCACCGTGCTCGGAACGATGATCGTGGTCGCCGCGATCTCGCCCATCGTCGCCCAGCAAGAGAACGTCGGCGAGATGGTGCCGATCAAGGATGCCGCAGAGCACAGCAGCGACGACTCTCGCGTGTTGTACCTCGATGCGGTGGCGGCGTTTCGTCAGTTGGAGATGGCCGAGTCGGCACGGTTCTTCGACCTTCAGATCGCCGCCAAGCCGGATGACAAGCCGGAACTCTGGGAGCGCGGGATCGCCCTCTACTACGCGGAGCGCTGGGCCGACTGTGCGGACCAGTTCGAGAGTCACCACACGGTCAACCCGGGAGATGTTGAGAATGCCGTCTGGCACTATCTCTGCGTCGCGAAGACGGAGGGCCACGAAGTAGCCCGCGAGCGGATGTATCCCCAGGACGATTCGCGCGTTCCCATGCCCGAGGTCTGGGGGCTGTTCCGTGGCACGAAGTCGGTCGACGACGTGCTCGCCGCTGCAGAGAAGACCGGTGCACCCGATAGTGAGTTGCGCCAGCTAGGTCGTTTCCACGCGCACCTATATATCGCGTTGTGGCACGAGTCCAACGGTGACAGCGAGAACAGTCTGGCCCACCTACAACGTGGATTGCAGGGGTTGTCCAGCGGCCACTTCATGGAAATGGTCGCGCGGGCTCATCTGCAACTTCGCCGACGTCAGGCGCTGGCGCCGTAGCTATTTGATGAACAGCAGCTCGCGGTAGGACGGCAACGGCCAGTGCTCGGCACCGATCCGTAGTTCGAGCTCGTCGCCGATCACTCGCAGTCGGTCCATGGCCGGCCCGACATGTTCCTTAAGCGCTTTCGCATGGGCCTCGAGGTCGTCGGTCTCGTACTGTTCCGTCTCCGCAAGTTCCGTGAGTTGCTTGTCGAAACGGGTCAGGAGATCGATCAACTCCTGCAGATCCCGTTTCTGCGCAGGACACTCGACTCCGGCGGCCTGAGTCGCCTGAACCGCCTGGGCCAATTCCCGCTGATGTTTGGTGGCCGCCGGGATAATCAGTTGGCGTCCCATCAGCACCATCGTCTCGCTCTCGATCAGGAACTGCTTGCAGTACTTTCCGAGCGATGCGTTGACTCGGCTCTCGACCTCATTCTCTTGAAGGACGCTGTACTTCGAGAACAGGTCGATCGCCTTCTGGCTACCGAGAACCGGTAGGGCCTCGACGGAGTCGAGAAGATTGGGCAGTCCGCGACGCTCCGCCTCGGCGTGCCATTCGTCCGAATAGCCGTCCCCGTTGAAGATCACCCGTTTGTGGTTCTTGAGTGTCTCGCGAAGAACCGTCCGAACTGCGGTCTCGATGTCCGTTTTCTTGGTCTCTTCTTCCAACCGGCCGATGAGCAAGTCGATCGACTCCGCGACGATGGTGTTCATCACCGTGTTGGGCCACGCCGACGCGGCGGAGGAACCAACAGCGCGGAACTCGAACTTGTTGCCGGTGAACGCAAACGGCGATGTTCGATTGCGGTCACCGGAGTGACGGGGAATCTGCGGGAGCGTGGTGGCCCCGAGATCAAGCTCGCCCCCCTTGATTGTGCGATTGGGTGTGCCCTTTTCGAGCTGTTCCACGAGGTCGGTCAGCATGTCCCCGAGGAAGGTCGAGATGATCGCCGGCGGCGCCTCGTTGGCACCGAGCCGATGGTCGTTGCTCTGGGAGGCGATGGATGCTCGAAGAAGATCGGCGTGGACGTCGATGGCGCGGATCACGGCACAGAGGAAGAACATGAACTGCATGTTCGTGTGGGTTTCGTCCTGCGGGTCCAGGAGGTTGACGCCGGTGTCGGTGCTGATTGACCAGTTGTTGTGTTTGCCCGAGCCGTTTAGCTCTGCGAACGGTTTTTCGTGCAGAATCGCCTGCAACCCGAAGCGAGGAGCGACCCTCTTGATCGTCTCCATCATCAGCATCTGATGATCGCAGGCGATGTTGGAGGTCTCGAAAGTGGGAGCGATCTCGTACTGGCCGGGCGCAACCTCGTTGTGACGAGTCTTGACCGGAATGCCGATCCGATAGAGTTCGCGCTCCATCTCCGACATGAATGCCAGCACTCGCGGAGGGATCGACCCGAAGTAGTGGTCGTCCAGCTGTTGCCCCTTGGGGGGCTGAGCCCCGAAGAGCGTCCGATCACAGCTGACGAGGTCCGGTCGGGCAAAGAACAAGTTTCGGTCGATCAGGAAGTACTCCTGCTCGACCCCGACGGTCGTATTGATCCGAGTAACCCCGGCATCCGTGCCAAAAACGTTGAGGACACGCATCGCCTGTTTCTCAAGGGCCAGCATCGATCGCAGGAGCGGCGTCTTGAGATCCAGCGCGGCGCCGGTCCATGAGACGAAGGCCGTTGGGATACAGAGGGTGACGTTGTTGTCTCCCCTGAGAAGGAACGCCGGGCTGGTGGCGTCCCACGCGGTGTACCCGCGGGCTTCGAAGGTGGCCCGCAGTCCGCCGGACGGAAAACTGGAGGCATCGGGCTCGCCCTGGACCAGTTCGGAGCCTGACAAAGCGTAGACCATGCCGCCCTCGCCGTCGGGAGCGACGAACGAGTCGTGTTTCTCCGCCGTCAGTCCGGTGAGAGGCTGGAACCAATGGGTGTAGTGGGTGGCACCGTGTTCGATGGCCCAGTCCTTCATGGCTGCGGCGACCACGTCGGCGACGTGGGGATCCAGGGGTTCGCCCTGAGTGATCGTGCGCATCAGCCGACGATAGGTATCTTTTGGCAGGCGCTGTTTCATTCGCTGGAGGCTGAAGACATCCTGACCGAAAATCTGGTCGACCGGTGGCGTCTCGGCACGGGCCTCACCGTTTTGCCCGCGGGACTTCCGCCAGTGAGTTGCTTCAGTGACCGCGCGCTGCTGGATATCCCTGTTGGCCATCGTTTCCGTCTCCTCCAATCCACAACAACAATGCCTGAAACGACCGCCGATCAACTTGATTTGCGGGAGTCGGCCGCGTCGACATCTGTTGGGAGTTCGTGACCGGGAGAACCCCCGCCACGCAACCCAAGGGTATCAGTCGGGCGGGGCAGGAGCCAGAGCAAACTAGTCTAAATCGACTAGCCGGTAGGCTCCGCCACGAGCCCGATTCTCAGACCTGCCGACCCACCCTTGGCGAGGTCAACGATCCGCATCACGGCCTCGTAGTTCATCCTCTCGTGAGCCGAGAGGAACAGGACTCGGTCCGCCGCCGGCCTCGGATCGAAGATCTCGCGGACACGGCTCTGGAGCTTCCCCACCGGAATGCTCTCGTCGTTGAGTCGGACGGTGCAGACGGCGGGGAGTCCGCGAGTCTCCGGGGGTGCCGTCACGGGACATCCGTTAAGGTCGATGGTCATCACGTACTGTTCGAGCGGCTTTTCGGGCTCTGTCCGGGTGACGGCGACACTCTCCTCGGGAATATCCAGGTCGTACCCTTTCATCGTGAGGGGGATGACGACCATGAAGATGATCAGCAGGACGAGCACCACGTCGACCAGTGGGGTCACGTTGATCTCGGAATTCAGATCGCTTCCGCCTCCGATCATCTTCATCGCATCATCCTCCGCCGACCGAATCGTCGAGCTGCGCGGTGATCAATCCGACGTTTGCAAACCCCGCAGCCTCGACGGCCAGCATCGCCTGCTGGACCTCGCCGAACCGAAGACGTGCATCGCCTTTGATCACGACCTTCCAATCGCCGCGATCCAGGGCGATTTCCTGCATCGCGTCGCTGAACTCGACCGCCGAGAGGGCGCGGTCGTCGACCCAGATGACACCGGTGCGCTCGATGGCGACCAGAATCTGTCGGCCGTCATCGGGCTTTTCCGCCGGTTGCTCGGTTTGCGGCACCTGTAGATCCGGGCGGGCCTGAATCTGGGGCGCCACCACCATGAAGATGATCAGGAGCACCAGAACCACGTCCACCAGCGGTGTGACGTTGATCTGGGATTCGAGTTTTCCCGGCTTAGCTCCCTGCATGGACTGCGTTCATTCGTTTGGTAATGAAATCCACCAGCTCTGCCGACCGAGTGTGCATCTCGATCTGAACCCGTTCCAGGGAGCCCGTGAAGTAGTTGAACGCCATCACGGCCGGCGTCGCGACGAGGATGCCGAAGGCCGTCGCCACCAGCGCCTCGGAAATACCACCCGAAACAGCGGCAATCCCGCCGGAGCCGGATTCGGCGATGCCGTCGAAGGCGTGGATGATGCCGACAACCGTTCCGAACAGCCCGATAAATGGAGCGGTCGAACCGATGGTCGCGAGGGCACCGAGTCCCTTCTTCATGTCGGAAAGCGTCGTGATGGCCGAGCGATCGAGGGCCCGCGTGACCAACTCCAACTGCATCTCCGAGCCCTCGACGGAGTTGCGACTGGCGATCAGTTCCTGAACGCCGGCCGAGACGACCCTGGCCACCGGCGACTGTTCGTGTCGTTTGGCAGAGTTAGCCGCTTCCTGAAGTTTGCCGTCCTGCAGGTGCCGGTTGAATTCAGCGCTGAAGACGATGGACTGCCGCACGCCCGCGTTAAACCGGCGGTACTTGTCCAGGATCACGGCGAATGAGTAAAGCGAGAGCAACAACAGGCAACCCAGGACGAGAAGCCCCACGAAGCCGATGCTGCTGAACATGTCATTGAGGTTCATCAGGGTCTCCTTCTATTGTCCCGATCGGTTCTCGGCGATTTCGCCGGAGCCGTTCCCTTTGTAGCGGGTGAGGTACGGCATCAGTGGCGTGACCTGCAGGGGTAGTTTTTCGTGGGCGCCCAGAAGGGGGACCCGGTTGTTTTTCATCAACGAGACTTCTGCACTCCACGGATCCATCTTCACGCGACCGCCGAGGGGCAGGGCCGCGGTTTGCTCCATCGAGGCGTGATCCAGCGGAGGCGCCGCGTCGATCACTGCGTTCATCCGCATGACCTCGTTACGGTTTGCGATCCGACTCCCGAAATGCGGCCGAATCAGGGCCGGGAGATCGTTTGTGCTCGCCTCGAGCTGTCGAAGGAACAGGCCCGCCGTCGATAGGTCCTCGGCATACGGGGAGTTCTGTAGGAGGTTGACCGCGTGATTGTCGGCCTCCAGTTCTTCCTCGGGATCTCGCTGGAAGTTGAAGTACTCCATCGCCTGTTTGTCCCCGACGATCACCTGGTCGGTGAACGCGAAGCGCGTATCGATTTTGTGGCCGTTGAGGATATGACCCATCTCATGTCCCAGAACCATCGCAAGACTGGCCTCGTCGGGAAGCACGTCGATCAGGCCGCGGCTCAGGACGATGGTGTGTCCGACGGTGAACGATTCCAGGGGTGTCGTCAGCAGAACGCGACACCGTACCGGGGGTTGGATGTTCAGCTCGTTGGTGATCTCCAGATTCTGGACCACCGTCGCCAGAACCTTGTCGACCTCGCCGGGCGGCGCGACGAGGCCTGCTCGTTCGAGCCGTTGGATGACGTTGTCTTCGGCCTCGCTGACCCATGAGCGCACGGCCTCGACCGGGGAGATCTGTCCGGGGGACTCGCTGTCGTCCCGGGCCTTGACCGTCTCGACCATGACCTTCGTGAACGCGTCCTCGAGGCTGCTGCGTGCAATGTCATAGCCCCAGAGTCGGGTCTGGCCCTGGTGCGACAACCGCAACTGTCGCATCGAGCGGTCCGGCTCCTCCGTGTAGACGTAGGCCGGCAACCACATCCCGGGTGCCAGGTTCATTCTCCAACTGTCGAAATGGAAGTCGACCATCATCATCGATCCGTAGATGCCGTTGAATCGGACGATCTGATAGTCCTGGTCTTCCGCCCAGATACGGCCGGAGAACCGACCGAAGTGCGCCTTGTTGAGGGTCTTGCCGGCCTTGGGCGTGACATCGAACACGAGGGTTCGAACCTCACCGAGAAACTCCGTACGTACGAAGTCGAAGTCGTAGTTCTCTCGACGGAACGACCCTCGATCGACCAGAAGCATCTGTGCAAACCGCTCGGGCTTGAACGTGGCCGAGTGGTATTCGGTGAACATCTCGAGGGACTTGCCCTTGCCGGGCTTCTGCTTTCGCTTCTTGCCGGTGAGGGCCTCGTTACCTTCTGCACCCTTCGGTAGCACCAGCTTGCCGAAGAAGTAGTTGTCCTTGATCGGCACACGCCCGAGGACCGGGTCGGGTTTAACTGTCTGCAGATACGTTTCGACCAACGGCTGGTAATCCTGAATCTGGATCGCTAGCCGTTGTTCGTTTGCGATGATTCGATCCAGTACCTGGTCGACACGCGAGTCCTGCGCCACCGCCGGAAGCGCCAGTAGCAAGAGGCACGTGAGCGGGATGGCCCCCCATCCTCGGATCCGTCCGGTTACGCGCACAACGTTCTCCTTCCTTCTTTCCTAGGCCAACTGAAACACCACGCGTAGCGTGGCGGTCTCATCAACTGGAGCCCCATCCCGTGAGGCAGGTTTGAATTCGATGTTTCGTGCGGCGGCGATGGCCGCCTCGTCCAAGCCGTGGCCGAGACCGGAAACGACACGCAAGACGACGATCTTGCCGTTGGCGGCGAAGCGCACTTCCAGCACAACTTCGCCCTCGACTCGCTTCTCTCTCGCGACGTCGGTGTAGATCGGTTTCGGCTTGGAGAGAATGGAGACCGGAGTATCGGGGTTGGCGGGAGACGGTAGACGCCTTCTTGGCTCGGCGGCCGGTGCTTCCTCGTCGCCGAATCCGCCACGTTGGACCGTCGTCGTGGGTCGTGCCGTCGTTCGAGGAGCGTCCGCGGCTTCACCGCTGAACCCACCGGAGGCGACCGTCGTGTCTCTCTGGGGTGTCGGTGCCACACGAGGTTTTGCCTCCTCGGCGGCGAAATTGCCGGCGGCAACGGTTCGTCGCGGTTCCGTCTTGAGAGTCGTCGGCGACACCTCGCCGCTGAATCCCCTGGGTTTCAGCGAGCGAGCCCGAGGCTCGGGCTGACGGGTCGCGACCGTGGAGGTTCCGAACGAGCCGACCGAGGGTTTGGCACGCGGTTTGGGTCTGGGTTTCGGCCTGGGGACCGGAGTCGGTTCCGGTTCAGCCACCGGCCGAGCCTGGGCCACCACGACCGGTTCCGGGGCCGCCGGTTTCGGCGTCGTCTTCCGCCTGGGTTTTGGCTTAGGTTTGGGTTTTGGCTCCGGTTTCGGTTCAGGCTTCGGTTTCGGCGGAATGACCTTGGGCTGTGGCGGAGTAAATTCATCGACCGGCACCTGGTAGAAGACGATATCCACCGGCTTGGGTGGACGTTCACGCTTCGGCAGGCGACCCGGTAGGATCAACAGCCCCGCGACGAACAATGCGTGGATCGCGACACTTACGATCCAGGGTTTGAGACGAAGCCGCATCAGTTAGTCGCTCCCTGATCGATCCAGCTGGCTACGAGTTGCAGGTCTGTCGCCGACAGCGGCGTCTCGAAGAGAGGCATCGGGTCACCGAGGATCCTCGGGTCTGCGACGAGCTTCATGTACAGATAGGAGTCAACCGCGTTTCCGGGCTCGACACGCATCAGCGTCGGTACCTCGGAGCTATCGATGTTGACCACATTTCCGATGGTCGAACCGGCACTGAGGTCGAGTCCAAACGGCGCCCCTGCGCCCACATGGCAGCCGGCGGTAGCACAGCGAGGTGTGAACACCTGCGCCTGGACCTGAGCCAGAGTCGTCGGTGCGACCTGAGGCACGAACAGGCGATCCGGGCCGTTCTCGCAGCCCGCCGTCAAGGACAGCAGGCCGGCGAGCAGCGCGACGCGAGCCAGTCCTGGGACGCGTCGACTCACCAGGCAACTCCGGCGGAGAAGACGATTCGATCGAACTCGACGCTGCGGCGTGAGCCACCGGGGATGCCGATCGAGACCGGCGCGACGGCCGCCTCCTCGTTGACGAGCCAGGCGATGTCGAAGGTCACATTGGCCAGAACGCCTTCGATCCCGACGGCGTAGTCCGCGGAGGATCGACGAAAGTCGTCGACATTGGCGCTTGTGTCGAACGTTGTGGTGCGTTCGGCGTCGACCAGATCCGCACGTCCCGCGACGATGATACGCAGCTTGTCACGGAAGAACGGCTGACGAAGTCCAAGCGTCAACGCAAGGTGCGACTCGCTATCGTCAATCGCTTCATTGACGATGAACCCCGAGGCGTCGATCTGAGTCGAACCATCGACCATACCGAATGCCAATCGGGCGGATGCGAACATCTCGGTCTCGCCGGCCTGGAATATCGATTTCGCAGACGCGCTGATCAGCGTCGTTCCGATGGTGTCCTGGGCGAGCAACGTGTTGACCGGTGTAACGACACCGGAGTTGTCGACGAACGAAAGATCGGCGTTGTCCAGTTCGCGCTGAGATCGTTCGATACCCAGCCGATACTCCATCTCGCCCAGCGCACCGTCCTTCTGACGGTTGTAGCCTCCGAACACACCGACCTTCAGGTCGCTGACGTCGTAGTTGGTGATGGTGGTGCGATCGGTGATGACGCCAAGCCCATCGATGGTCTCGGCGATCTCCGTCTGATCGAAACCCTCGGTGCCGGCGACGAGTTGGATCTCCCAGCTCGAGCCGGGTGTCAGGAACGTTCGGAGCCCGACGTCGGCGAGGATGCCGCTCTGCTTGAACTGATTCTCACCGAAGAAGCCGCCCACACCGGATTCGAAGCTGCTGTCGGTAACCTCCGCGTTGGCGGAAGTCAGCCGGAGACCGAAACCAAGAACCCGTTTCTCGCCGAGCTGTTTGGCAGCGGCAGGCCGGAGGTCGAATCCGTTGAGATCGTCGGTGTCTCTAAACGTCGAGGCCCCGCTACTGTTTTCGTTTCCGTCGTTGCCGGCGAGGATCGCTGCGGACACGCCCCAGGACCAGGTGTCGGTCTGTCTCCGAACGATCGACCCTTGAATCGAGTCGGCTCCGTTGTCGACGTTGGCCGTGCCGTTGTTGCCGATCAGCGCATTGACGTAGCGGGTGTAGTTGCCTTCCTGACCGGGCCATGGGCTGAAGCTCGGGTAACGCCCGATGTTGCTGAACAACATGTTGTAGGGGCGGGTCTGGAGTTCATCGAACGGCTCTCGATACGTCCCGAAGGAGACATCATTGAGAATCGATTGGGAGAACGTGAGGCGGGCCGGCTGGAGATCGGCGATCTCGCGTGCCGCAGCCCGCACGGAAAAAGACGACAACGCAAACAATGTCGCCGCCGTGATAGTCATAATCCTGCGTCGCATACTTGTGACCCCTCCGAAGTGACTGGATCTGTTGTTGAACTAGCGACCCGAACGAAACCGCGGACGTCCGCGGGTTGCTCGCCCGGGGTCGGTTCCGCTCGATGAGCTCGCTGCTCCAATCGGGCGACTTCGACTTGACGTCGGCGCGCCGCTACTCATGAACCCGATGGGTGGCTGCACCGAGGCGGTGTTGTAGAACCGATTGATATTCGGCAGGACCAGTTCGAGGTCCGGCGACGGAATCCCGAACCACAGCGCCAAATCGGCGAAATACTCGTCGACGGCAAGCGTCGGAATCAATCGCCCGCGGCCGGTATCCAACGAGCTGCCGAGTGACATCGAGGGATAGCTTCCGTAGACGTCGCCGCCGGCGACGGCTCCACCCATCACGATGTGATTGCCGCCCCAGGCGTGATCCGAGCCGCGACCGTTGGAGGTTAACGTGCGTCCGAAGTCCGATGCCGTGAACGTCGTGACATCGTTCGCCACACCGATCTCGACCATCGCGGCCTGGAATTCGCTGAGCGCCGCCGCGATCTCGGGGAGCATCACCGCCTGGTTGGCGATGACCTCGTCGTGGTGATCCCATCCGCCGGCCTCGACGAAGAACGTCTGGCGACGCATCCCCAGTACTTCGCGGGCCTGAATCGTTTGCGCGATCATGCGAAACCGTTGAGAGAGACGCGTGTCTGAGAACTGGGTCATCAACGGCGGCAGTCCGGCGATCGCCGCCGAGAACTCCTCGTGAGCATCGATTGCACCGCGCATCCGCATCGCGAATGTCTTTTCGAAGACGTTTTGATAGTTCAGGCCCAGGATGCCGTCGATGGCGCTGGTCCGGATCTGACTCTCAGGGTCCGGTTGGTTGTAGTTCAGCAGGCCCACCGATCCGTTGGGACCGATGGTGTAATGGTTGGTGATGTGACCCGACTGGAAGATGTTGCTCCCCGAGAGGGAGATATTCATCGAGATGTTCTGGTTACAGTTAGAGGCCTGGAGAATGTCAGCCATCCGTCCCGCCCATCCTACCGGTGACCTCTGATCGGGGACCGACGACTGCCAGTGCATCTGCTGGTCGGAATGTGAGAACAGGCCGAGCGGCAGGTTCACGCTGCGATTCTCGTACTGGGCGAGCGTCGTGGGTTCAACCAGTGTTCCCACGTTGGCGACGAACGCCAGTTGATTCTGCTCGAACAGGGTCTGCAACGGTCCGAGGCCGGGGTGGAGGCCATAGCTCCGACCGTCGGGAGTCGCGGGCAGGATCGGCAGCAGATCGGTCTGGAGCAGGGCCAGATCGCCACGGGTCGCGGCGTACTCCGCGTACTCGGAATCGCCACTCGGAACCATCATGTTGAACGAATCCGCGCCACCGGACAGAAACAGACAGACCATTCCCTTGTAGTCGGCGGCACCGGCCGCCAGCGTGTTGAACATCCCCATGTTCAGCACGGTGTTGAACAACGCGGTCGTGCCGACTGCGGCGCAGCTGGCCTGACCCAGGAATCGGCGTCGACTCGGATCGACCGGCCTGTTGCTATCGATGATCTCCTTGCGAGGCTTCTTCATGACGACTCCGCTACCTTGCCACGCAGTATTCGGGAGAGATGGAGATCAGGTGGATTGCCATTCGCGCCCGTGTTTCCGTGTCGTTCTCTTGTGTGAGCGACGCGATCAGGAGTGACCGCATTGCAGGGCTCATGTCCCCGTAGAGCAGCAGGAGGTCCAGCCGATCCACCAGTGCGGTCGGGTTGGCGGCCAGCGCGATCTCATCGGCGAGATCCAGGCGAACCTCCTGGGCCGGGTCCGTTGCCGAATTCATCGCGCGATCGACCTGCGTCCGCAGCGAGTTGGCACTGCTGATGGCCGTCACCGCGGTGATGATCTGAAACTCCGGGCTGACGAGATTCGCTTCGGAGATCGGTCCGCTGGGTTGGTAGTCGGGCAGGAAGAAGTTGAACACCGACGGAGAGCTCAGCGGGCGTTGCGCAAACGAGTCGTCCGCGCCGCTGTCGTTGATCGGATAGTCAAACGTGAAGTTACGTGCGTCAAAAGCGCGCGCCAGGTGCACGCGCCGGAGGAACGACTCACGAAGCATGCCGCGATGGATTTCGGAGTTGGTCGGCCATGATCGGGCATCCGCATCGGTGAGGATCGCGCGAACAACCGCCTGGAGGTCCCCACGTGTGCCACTACCGTTGTCATCGAAGACCGCCGAGACCCTCGCGATGTACTCCGGGTCCGGATTCGAGGTCACAAGCCGCTGGATCAACCGTCGCGAGATGAAGGGGCCGGTGTTGGGGTGGTCGAACAGGCTGTCGACGGCGTCATGAACATCCTGCATGCCCGTTTGACCGGCGGGGATCTGAATACCGCGGAGGAGTTGTTTCGGACCGGGCTCGTGCCACGCTTCGTACATTCTCATCGGGGCGGTCCACATCGGCAGACCCTGACTGAAATCGTTGTCCGGCCCGTCGAAAGACAGGCCAGTGAAGACCTTGGCAAGTTCCGTAATGTCGTCGTTGTCGTAGGTTGGGATGGGTTGACCGGCGCCGTCCAATAGCAGCTCGCCGTCGGGACGCAACTCAAACAGCCCGATGGAGAACAACTGCATGATCTCTCGGGCAAAGTTCTCATCGGGGAAACGGCCGGGACTGGAGCGTGTGTTTCTCAGGTGGCTCAGGTAGGCGCCCATCAGCGGGTGGAGCGTGACGCCCCGCAAGAGATCTCGATAGTTGCCGAACGCGTGACCGAGCAGCATGTCGTAGTAGTTGGCCAACCCGAGCGGCGTGGCCTGGACCGTGCCGTTTGCGTCGGAGACGACGACGATCTCGCTGAGTGCCATCGCCACTCGCTGTCGAAGCGGATCCGATCCTTCCAGCACCTGCTTCCACCAGATCGCACGTCGGTCGTCGACGGTCAGTTCGACACCGGGTTGCGCCTGTAGTTCGAGGAGCGGCTGGTGAAACCCGATCGGTTGCTGAAACTGTTCATCGAGCCAGGCGTTCACACCCAGGTCCGCGGTTCGATGGATCTCTTCCCAGTTGGCTCCCAGCGTCGCCTGGGTCAGGAAGCGTGACGCCTCCGCCGGCGAGATCGCTCCCGAGAGCGTGTCCGATTCATCGACACCGCCGCTCACGGTGGAGACGAACGACAAAATCGTCAGTCCACAGACAAGAGCTGCGGGGCGAGGCAGTCGCAAGAGAGGCTCCCGTGGTCAGAGATCGTCTCCGCATCTGCAATCGACGTACCACGGGTAGATTCCCGCTCTTTCCGGTCACGCGAGCTTCATCTGGGGAACTTGCGTTGTCTTTGCGGCGGAATCCGTAAACGCAATTACTATTCGGGTAGCGAAGGATCGACGGCGAACATGACATCACGGAGCCACACAACCACGTGCTCGGCCATCTGAGTCTCGTGACCCGTAAATAGATGATCCGCGCCGTCCATCGAAACCTGTTTCACGATCGGAACCGCCGTCGCGATCTGCGACGATTCGTCATGGGGTACGACGGTGTCATCGGTGCCGTGTACCAGTAACCATGGGCAACGAAGGGAGCTCGCCCGGGGCAACACGCTGTCGATCTCTTGCATGACGTCGAGGAAGTCCCGGGACAGGGGACATTCGGGTTTGTCCCACATCAGATCCTTGCCCGGCGTGAGTCCCGCAAACTTCCGCTCGGCGAAGTCCGCCGTGTGAACCATCCCGGCCAGTGAAACGAGCGCCCGGATTCGCGGGTCGATGGCGGCGCGCAGCACACCCACCGCCCCTCCCATGCTATGACCGGCATAGGCCAGGAAACGAATCCCGGCCCGCTGCAGCTCGTCGAGGACCGATCCGAGGTCCGAGACCTCCTTGTGGATCGTCGAGTCCCGGAAGTCGCCCTCCGACGCGCCGTTCCCGCTGAACGAGAATCGAAACGCTCCGAATCCGGCCGCCTGCAGCGCGTCGTGCAGCGCAACGGCCCAGGCGCGGTCCTTGTTGGCGGTCACCCCATGTCCGATGATGACCGTCGCGTGACCGTCTTCGGCGGGGGAGTAGGTGAAGTCCAGCGACTCGCCCTGGACGTTTCGAATCGTATCGATCATCCGTCGAACGTAATGACCGAGCGGATTCCGTCCTGTCGTTCCATCAGCTCGAACGCGTGGTTCACGTCATCGAGGCCGACACGATGAGAGACGAATGGGCCCAGATCCAGTTTACCGTCGACCATCATCTGAACCAGCTGCGGAACATGCGTACGGCCACGCGCGCCACCGAAGCTGCCACCCTGTACACGACGACCGGTGATCAGGTTGCGCGGGACGATCTGCAGGGCCTCGCCCTTGCCGGCGACACCCAACACGGTGCAGATCCCCCACCCCATTCGTGCCGCCTCGACCGCCTGACCCATGACCGCGACGTTGCCGGTGGCTTCGAAGGTGTAGTCCGCACCGAATCCGTCGGTCATCTCCTGGATCGCCGCCACCGGATCATCGGTGTCCTCGCCGACGAGGATCGTGTCGGTAACGCCGAAGGGTCGTGCCGCCTCGAGACGATCACGAGAAAGATCGACAGCGATGATTCGGCCGGCGTTCTGCAGCCGCGCGCCGACGACCGCACCAAGTCCGACCATGCCCATACCGAAGACCGCCACCGTTGCACCGGCTTCGACTTCGGCCTTCCACATCGCGGCGGCGATCCCGGTCGTCGCGCCACATGCGAGTAGACAGATCTGTTCCATCGGCGCTTCCGGGTGAACCTTCGCCAGAGCGATCTCCGGCATCACGGTGTACTCGGCGAACGTCGACGTTCCCATGAAGTGTCGAATGGGTTCGCCATCTCTCGAGAGACGAGGCGTCCCGTCGGGCATGCAACCTCTTCCCTGTGTGTCGCGGATCGCCATGCAGATGTTGGTCTTGCCGGAACGGCAATGAACGCACTCACCACATTCAGGGGAGAAGAGAGTCACGACGTGATCGCCCGGTTTCACCGAGGTTACACCGTCGCCGACGGCATCCACCACGCCGGCACCCTCGTGACCGAGGACACACGGGGCATACCCGCTGGGGTCCGCACCGCTGGCGGTGTACAGATCCGTATGGCAAACACCGCAGGCCTCAATCTTGACGCGCACCTCACCGGACTGTGGGTCGCCCAACTCCAGACTCTGGATCTGCAGCGGTTGACCAAACTCCTCTAGAACCGCGGCTTGTATCTTCATGATTCCTCTCGGCGCATCCTGCGCCGACGGCGCTGACGCATCTCTTCGCGCTCTTCCTGCGTCATCCGGTCGTACTCTGCCAATTGCTCCCCGGTGAGGATCTCGGCAAGCTGCTTGCGTGTGTTCTGCTGCAGCGCGTCCATCTCGTCTCGCATCTTCTTGATGGATTCGGGTGACGAGCCGCTCCCTCGAGTGGATTCCCGCAACTTCGTCGAGTCGTTCCAGCTCTTCTCGATGATAGGTCGAACCTCATCCATCTGTTCCGCGGTCAACGTCAGACGGGTTTCCATCTTTTCAAGCCGGTTCTCGGGGAGACGAGGGTTTCGGCCACGTTCCTGCCCGACGACGACCGTCGTCGCTCCGATGAGTAACGCCACCAATAGCCATGCACTCTTCTTCATCTGTCTACTCCTTCGTCACCACCCGCGGACGGAGGCCAGGCAGGTGGATCGATCGCCTCGCGGCCCGGCAGGTCGCCGTACGCCACTCGAGGGTTGTCCGTCGCTTCCGGCGTCTCGGCGCCATGGGATGCAGCAAGAGCACTGGTCGGATACCAGAGTGCGACGTCCGAGCCGCGTGCGCCAATGGCCAACAACACGCTCGGGCCGTCTCCATCTCCGATGAAGACATGACTGACGCCGGCCGGGCAATGGAAGTAGTCCCACGCCTTCAGCGCATGTTCTTCCTCGTTGATCAATACCTTGCAGCGACCTGAGAGCACCAGGAACCCCTCCTGCCCGCTCTCGCGATGGTAACGGCAGTTGGGTTTGCCCGGCTCGAGTCGGAACAGGTTGACACCGAACTCTTCGAATCTTCCGCTCTCGGTCTCGAAGTTGCAGGCGCTACCAAATTTGGTCGCGCCGCCGAACCAGCGGGCGTCCTTGACGTTGACGATATGCCAACCGTCCTTCTCCTCGATCATGGGCTGCCTCCGTGAGTCTTGGCGGTTCGCCAAGTTGTCCAGTATATCCCGGTGATGTTGCCGGGCGACAACTCGGCGTCGGCGGAGGCCGTGGCCTCCGTGATGAAGCAGGTTAACGTCGTCGTTCGGGTCTCGACCTCCAGCGGGAGCGTCGGAATGGAAATTCAGCGTGTAAGACGGATCGGGCTCTGGGTGGCCAGTCTGCTCGTCTCGATCGTGTCGGCGTCGGCCGAAGAGAGCCAATTCAGGATGGAGAACGACCCGGACTGCTCCGGCGCGGGGATCCGCGGGCAGATCGACGGGCAACTGCAATTCACGGCCTGTGACGATGGCCGGATCCTCGTCGCGGCACTCTACGACGGTTCGTCCTTGCCGATCACGGAACTTCGCTACGATCGCGTGACTCAGCGTGGCACGTTTCGACTTGCGGGTCTCGACCCCGATCAGGGGCGTTCGCCGCAGAGCGAGAAGACCTTCCGCGACCTCATGACGGGGCCGGTGCCCGGGCATGTAGAGCAATTGACCCGACGAATCCGGCAAGAAGCCGATCGCTACGATCAGGTTCTCGTTCAGGCGATCGTCGTTCAGGGGCAGGCGTTCGAGACCGCGACCCGTCCGATCCGACCCCGTGTGGACTGTCAGACCTGCCGCGACCCCTCCAGCGGCTGTGGTGGTTGCTGTGGGCTCGGATGTCCGGGTTGCACGGTCTGCTCCGACGCCTGCCTGCAACACGACGAGTGCGTTCGGGAGCAGGGGCACTTGCCTTGCGTGCATCTTCTTGCGCCGGCCGTGATCTCTGCGCTGCGCTGCATCGTGACCTCCGGCGCGGGTGTCGGTTGTTGCCCAGTCAGCGTCTGGTAAAGCGGGGGAGGCACAAGAGCGTCCGCCTGTTACAATCCCCTCGCCATTTTGGAGGATTGGGTGGATGTTCTAGGCGTATCGGCGTTCTATCACGACAGTGCGGCCGCACTGGTACGCGACGGCGAGATCGTCGCCGCAGCCCAGGAGGAGCGGTTCAGTCGCAAGAAGCACGACGATCGCTTCCCCGTCAACGCCATCGAATACTGCCTCCGGGAAGCCGGGATAAGTGCCGAAGAACTGGACGCGGTGGCGTTCTATGACAAGCCACTCCTGAAGTTTGAAAGACTCCTCGAGACCTATTTCGGTTACGCACCGCTCGGCTTCCGCTCGTTCCTGAAGGCGATGCCTCTGTGGCTGAAACAGAAGCTACACCTCCCGCGAGAGATGGATCGCGGCCTGAATAAGGCCTACAAGGGCCGCTACATCTTCACCGAACACCACGAATCGCACGCCGCCAGCGCCTTCTTCCCTTCGCCGTTCGAAGAGGCAGCAATCTTGACGCTCGACGGTGTCGGCGAGTGGGCGACGGCGAGCTACGGGATCGGCCGTGGCAATCGCATCGAACTGACACACGAGCTCCAGTTCCCCCACTCTCTAGGGTTGCTCTACTCGGCGTTCACCTACTTCACCGGCTTCCGGGTCAACTCGGGCGAGTACAAGTTGATGGGGCTGGCGCCCTACGGCGTACCGCGCTACAAGGACCGGATCCTGGACAACCTGCTGGACCTCAAGGAGGACGGTTCGTTCCGGATGGACATGTCCTATTTCAACTACTGCCAGGGACTGACGATGACCGGCCCGAAGATGGATCAGTTGTTTGATGGGCCGCCGCGAAAACCCGAGAGCGAACTTACCCAGCGGGAGATGGACATCGGCGCGTCAATCCAGGCCGTCACCGAGGAGGTGATGTTGCGTAGCGCGCGTCATCTGCGCAAGACGACGGGGATGCGCAACCTGGTGATGGCGGGCGGCGTGGCACTCAACTGTGTAGGGAACGGCAAGATCCTGCGTGAGCGGATCTTCGACGACATCTGGATCCAGCCCGCCGCCGGTGATGCAGGGGGCGCGCTGGGCGCGGCACTGTTCGTCTGGCACCAGTTGACCGATGGAAAGCGAGACCCCGCCGGTCGTGCCGACTTCCAGCAGGGATCGTTGCTGGGTCCGCGTCACGAGGAAACATCGATCGTCCGATTTCTCGACAGCGTTGGCGCAAAGTACGAGCGTTACGACGGTGAAAATCGTGCACTCGATCGAGTGGCGGAATTGCTCGATCAACAGAAAATCGTCGGACACTTCGCCGGTCGGATGGAGTTCGGGCCGCGCGCGCTTGGCGCCCGTTCCATCCTGGGCGACGCCCGGTCAACCGAGATGCAGTCGACGATGAATCTAAAGATCAAGTTCCGCGAGTCTTTCCGCCCTTTCGCACCGGCCGTTCTCCGCGAACACGCGAGTGAATGGTTCGCCGTGCGCGACAACGAGGACAGCCCGTACATGTTGCTGGTCGCCGATGTGGCCGAAAAGCGACGAGTCGAGCCTACGGGCGAGAACAAGGACCTCACGGGATTCGACCGCCTGAAGGTACCGCGGTCGACCATCCCCGCCGTGACTCACGTCGATGATTCGGCCCGAGTCCAGACCATCGACGCCGATCGTCACCCTCGGTTCTATCAACTGTTGAAGAAGTTCCACGCTCGGACCGGCTGTCCGGTCCTTATCAATACCAGCTTCAACATCCGAGGGGAACCGATCGTCTGCACGCCGCAGGATGCGTATCGCTGTTTCATGGGCACTCATATGGATGTGCTTGTTCTCGAGAACATCATTCTTCTGAAGGATCAGCAACCCGAGGGCGAGGTGCCGGACGTGGATCGGTACAAGGCCCAGTTTGCACTGGACTGACGATGGCACTGATCGATATTGACTGGCGTCCCGATCGCAAGAAGCTCCGAGAGTTCGGTTTCGTCGGCGCCGGCGCATGTCTACTACTTGTCGGGCAGCTCCTCTGGAAGCAGAAGCTGTTGTTCTGGGGTATCGCGGCCGACAACGTATCGTCGGTCGCCATCGGGCTCGGACTCGGTTCGTTACTGTTCCTGTTGTTGGCGTTCGCCTTTCCGCCGATCCTGCGACCGATCTACCTGGTGTTGACGATCGTGACCCTCCCGATCGGATTCGTCATCTCTCACGTCGTGATGGCGCTGATCTTCTATCTGGTCTTCGGCGCCCTGGGCATCTTCTTCCGGGTGATACGCCGCGACTCGCTTCGTCGTGCCTACGACCCCGACGCCAAGAGCTACTGGATACCCCGCACACCCATCGAGAATCCCGAGCGCTATTTCCGGCAGTTCTGACCTGCGATTGACAGTCCCCGGCCTCTCGTTCAGCATGGGCAAGGTCACGCTTGATGAGGATCCGATGAGCAAAGACGAGAAGCAGCGCGAGTTTCTGGATCAAGTCGGATCCAAGCGGTCCGGCCTGGTCACAGAGTTCATCGACTTTCTCAAGCACAACAAGAAGTGGTGGTTGGCGCCGATCATCATCTTCATGCTGTTGATCGCGGCCCTGGCGTGGGTATCCGGTAGTGGCGGGGCGCCGTTCATCTACACGCTGTTCTAGTGGATGCCGCCACGGTCTCCCGACTCCTGCGAGGGTTCGGGATCGACGCGTCTCCGTCGGTCGTTGAGCCCCTGGGTCAGGGCCGGATTCATAAGACCTTTCGTTGCGCGACCGATGACGGGGTCTACCTGCTGCAGCGGGTAAACACCTCGGTCTTTCGCGATCCCTCCGCCCTGGCTCAGGCCGGTCGGCAGGTCCAGCGGCACTTGCTGGAAGCCCGAGCCACCGGTCGGTACCGGTTCGAGGTACCCGCAAACCTGGAGGCGGTCGGTGATCGCATCGATCCGACCCTGCCTGGGCTTCTGCGAGACGAAGACGGCTCGATCTGGCGGGCCATGGATTTCATCCACGACAGCCGAGGACTGGAGGTCGCCGAGACCCTAGATCAGGCAGCCGAGGCGGGGCGAGCCTACGGCCATTTCGCCGCCGTGATGGGCACGTTGTCGCCGGACGGGTTCCCGGTGCCGTTGCCCGGGTTCCACGACCCATCCCGGCGCTTCGCGGAGCTACAACAGGTCGCGGCGACGGGCGGGTCCGATCGCCTTGCCGGTCTTCAGGACGACCTCAATTACTGCGCCGCCTGTCGCGACGAGATCGAGGGGTTCGTGCAGGCGTCCAGGAGTTGGACACCGCGAATCTGTCACAACGACACGAAGATCGACAACCTGTTGTTCGACTCGCGCGGGGAGCGTGTCGTCGCCGTCGTCGATCTCGACACGACGATGCCCGGTTTCTGGGCCTACGACTTCGGCGACCTCGTTCGGAGCGTCGCGGCCAGCGGGGACGAGGATCAGGACGATGGCCCGACACTTCACCTTCGTGACGACTATGTCGAGGCAGTCGCCGAAGGATTCATCGACGGGTTGGGCCCTCTTGCCGACGGGTCGACCCGGGCGATGTTGTGGGCCGGAGTGAGGTTGATGCCGTTGATGTTGGGGATGCGATTCCTCGCCGACCATCTGGCAGGAGATCGCTACTTTCCGGTGGAACGAGAGGCGCAGAATCTCCAGCGCGCCCGCAGGCAGCTGGCGTTGCATCGCGATGGGGTCCGGCGAGAATCGTCCCTCAGTAGGAAAATTTTGGCTTCCGGTACCCGCTAGATCCAATATCGGGTTCCCTCAAACGGCACAGTTCAGTAGAATGTAGGAAGCACGGAGAGAAGGATCAGCCATGGACACGACGCCCCCGCAGCCGGGTCAGCTCTATGAACGCGGTTTGGAGCACTTGCGCGCCGATCGCCCGTCCGAGGCCGCTGAAGACTTGCGTCTTGCGGTTCGGCTCGAGCGCGAGAGCGGTGTCCCGCGTCCACGAATGCGTTTCCTCTCCTACTACGGTCTGGCACTCGCTCTCGGCGAGGGCGTCACACCCGAAGCCGTTCGTTGCTGTGAGGTGGCCGTGGAGAAGGATCGTTTCGACGCGATCCTCAAGGTCAACCTGGCCCGGGTCTACCGAATGTCCGGTCGTGTCGGAAAGGCGTTGCAGGTCCTCGATCGGGGGCGACGCATCCACCCCGATGAGCCGAAGATGGTATCGCTGATGTCTCGGTGGGATCGTCGCAAAGCGCCGTTGTTCTCGTCGCTGAGTCGTGACCACGCCATCAACCGAATCTGGGGCAAGTTGCGCAGAAACGGTTCGGGAAAGCACGTCTCCATCGACGCGGCGGGCTAGCCGATTGACTCTTCTGCGGCGGCAGCACGCCGCGCTCATACTCCTACTTATCTCGCTGTGCGTCTCTTGCAGCGCCTACAGCGTCGACCCGATCCAGAGTTCTGAACTTCGCATCGGTAGCTGGAACATTCAGAACCTGGGTTCGCGCCCCTGGGGTCAGGAACCCCAGGATCTTGCCGACCACATCCGGGCCAGCGGCGCGGATGTTCTTGCGCTCCAGGAGATCCACGACGACGACGGTCGGGACAAAACTCGAACCAACGCGAAACTCGACCAGATCGTGGAACTCCTGAACGAAGGCGGAAGCGCCTGGCAGTACCAGCTCTATCCGCGCCGCGAACCTCGGAACCCGGAGCAGTTGCTCGGGATCGCGTGGAACAGCCGGCGGGTCGAACCGAACGGAAAACCCCTGCGAATTTCGGTAAGTTACGAGAGCGGACGAAGCTGGCGTCGGCATCCGTATGCGGTTCCCTTTCGCCCCGTGGAGGGTGGGACCGATTTCGTCTTGATCCCGCTGCATTCGAAGTCCAATTCGGACGGGGAGGAGCTGGGCCGTCGCGTCCGACGGGGGGAGGCTCACGCACTGGTGGCGCAACTCGCCGCGGTTCGACGACACTTCAAGGACGACGACCTGATTATTCTCGGCGACTTCAACACGATCGACGCCGACGAGGAGGGGCTTCGGCTCTTCCGCGAGGCAGGCTTCATCGACCTGAACTCAGAGGACCGACCGACCTACAGCACCCGACGCTTCCCCAACAGTCCTCTGGATCGCATCCTGGTGCCGACCGAACAGCCGGAGTTTGCAGAGTCTCGCTTCGAGGTCATGACACCCAGGGATCCGGGACGTCACGTTCAGCGGTTGTCCGACCACCATCTGATCTACACCACGATCCAGGTCGTGGCCGACGACGACGGTTCCTAGGCCCCGAATAGGTGGTCGGTCTCGAAGGCGGTGTTGGCGAATCGGTGGACCTGCCCGTCGGGGTCCTCATAACGCACGGCGCGCTTGATGCAGAAGTCGAACAGCAGCGGATTGATCCTGGCCAACTTCTCACAAAAGTCACGGTCCTCCGCGGTCAGATAGCCATCGAACTCCAACTTGCGCGGGTTGATCGCGATGTGGATCGCAGGCACCGGATAGTCCGATGCGTTGACGAAACGGTGATGCCATTCGCGTGCGGAGAGGAGTGTCCTGAGGATCCGCGCGCTACGATTCAAGACCGTGATCGCAGAGAGATCCGCATAGAGCACGCCGTCATACTGGGGCTGGGCCATCATGCGCAGAAAGAGATCGAAGGTGGGTCGTCGCTTCGACGATTCCTGTCCGTCGTCGAGATCCCTCGCCGTGCCCGTACTGGCCGCATGGGCAACGACGACCTTGCAGCCGGCATCCAGCGCCCGACGTAGACGCAGCGGGTTGCCGAGTTCCTGATTCTTGGCACCCTCGACGGCGTACTCGGTGCCGGAGTGGGAGATCAGAGGAATGCCGGCATCCGCCAGCCGTCGGTAGAACGGTTCGCATCGTGGCGAGAGCGGGTCCATGCCCATGGCGTTGGGTAGCCACTTGATGGCCCGTGCGCCGCGGTCGATCACCTCATCCAGTCGATCGAGGGCGTCCACTCGGTACGGATGAACCGACGCACACGCGACAAACTCCGGGTATCGGTCGGCGATCGTCAGGGCGTATTCGTTGGGTGTATAGAACGCTGCATGGTCCCGCAGGACCTCACCCGTTTCGTCGACGTAGCTGTCAAACGCCATCACCACGAGCTTGCCGTCCGGGTTTGCGGCACGATGGACGCTGAGCAGACGATCGACGTAGTCCTGGTCGGCCGTGGATTCCGAACTCATCCCGGTGGCTTCTCTGAACAGCTCGTACTGAAACCGTCGTGCGGCGTACAGATGATTGCGCATCCGTGGGTTGAGCCAGCAGCCCGTATCGCCGGCGCCGAGTCCGAGGAGATGCACATGGCCATCCCACATCCGACTTCGTTCGATGCCACCGAAGCAACGGTCCACAAACATTTGGAGTCGACCGCGGATGACCGGATCGGCCGACGCCTGCATGAATCGCGGCAGAAGAAGACGGATCGCCCCGACGGTTGCCACTCCGACGGCGGCTCCACCTCCCAGCACCAGAAGCTTGCGACGTGACAGTTTCATCTTCCCGGGAATCGTACCCCGAATTGTCGCCCAATGCCGGGCTTACACGACGCGGCGCTTGACACAACGGCAAGGCCCGGAGAACCTAGGGCATGGCCCGCGTCAAGTTCACGCAGAATCTGCGCCGTCATCTGGATGTTCCCGAAGCGGTCGTCACGGCGACGACCGTTCGCGAGGCACTGGACGCCACCTTCGTCGATCACCCGCGACTGAAGAGTTACATCGTCGACGAGCAAGGCCGACTACGCAAACATGTCGTCGTCTTCGTGGATGGCGATCAGGTGAAGGATCGGGCCAGGCTAGGCGACTCGCTGCGGGACGATAGCGAGGTCTTTGTCATGCAGGCGCTCTCGGGAGGTTAGCATGGGAAACCCGGTCGATACGTTGTACGTCGCCACACGCAAGGGGCTCTTTCGTCTGGAGCGTCGCGACGGCTGGCAGATCACCGGCCGATCGTTCGTCGGCGACCCGGTCACGATGATCCTCGACGACGCGGCAGACGGGACCCTTTACGCCGCCCTCAACCTGGGTCACTTCGGCGTGAAGCTCCATCGGTCCGCCGATCGGGGCGAGACCTGGGAAGAGGTCACCGCACCGACGTTTCCGGGTAACGCCGATGACGACGACGCGCCGTCGGTCAAGCAGGTGTGGGAGTTGGTGTCGACGGGGAAAGGCCCCGGCAGCCTCTGGGCGGGGACGATTCCGGGCGCGCTCTTCCGCAGCGATGACGGAGGAAGCAGCTGGAGTCTCTGTCAGTCACTCTGGGATCGACCCGAGCGATCAAACTGGTTCGGCGGTGGTTACGACGACCCCGGCATCCATTCGATCTGTGTCCATCCGAACAATCCCGACAACATCGTTGTCGGCGTCTCCTGTGGGGGCGCGTGGGTGACCGACGACGGTGGGGCAACCTGGGAGACACGAACGGCGGGGATGTTCGCCGCCTACATGCCGCCCGAACGCAAGGACGACCCGTCGATCCAGGATCCCCATCGAATCGCGCGCTGTCCCGCCAACCCGGACATCCTCTGGTCCCAGCATCACAACGGCGTCTTCCACTCCACCGACGAGGGGCGGAGCTGGAAGCACATCGACACGGTCTTGCCGTCGGATTTCGGCTTCGGGGTCGTGGTACACCCCGACGACGGCGACCAGGCCTGGCTGGCCCCTGCGGTCAAGGACGAGTGTCGCGTTCCGGTCGATGGCAGGGTCGTGGTCGCCCACACACGGAATGGCGGCGCCAGTTTCGTCGTCCAGCGCGAGGGGCTGCCGCAGGAGGACGCCTACGATCTGGTCTTCCGCCACGCGTTGGACATCGACGCCAGCGGCTCGAGACTGGCGATGGGTTCGACGACCGGTAGCCTCTGGCTAACCGAGGACGGCGGCACGCGATGGCAGACCGTCTCCCGTCACTTGCCACCGATCTATCAGGTGCAGTTCGCCACAAGTTTGTGAGCCTTCGATCCGTGTGAGACAATTTCGGGGTTCGACCGCCTGGAGATCCAACGTTGCGAACCCCCCGCGTTTTTCGTCGTCCGCCTTTATGTCTGCTACTCATCGCGATCCTCGGCTGGGTCGTCGCCGTCGCTGAAGGTCCGGTCAGCATCGAGGTGACGGCGGACGCCGGTGCCGATGGCACCCGTCTGGTCCTTCGCCACAGCGAGTCAATCGGCTACGACATCCTCCAGGAAGGCACGACGGTCCGCATCGTCTACGATCAGCCGGTTCGCGTCGAGCCGTTCGCGGTCCCTGCCGGCGACACCATCCTGCGTCGATTCGATATCACCGCTACCGATACGTTGACGTTCCATACCGGCGACGACTATCGCGCCTTCGAGAACTTCGAACTCCGTCACCCGTTCCGTCTGGTGCTGGATCTTCGAGGGACACGGGGTCGTTCCAGTCGCGACGCCGGTCGCAAGTCCATCAAGACTCAGCTTCCGGGAAGCGGCAAGCGGTCCGGTACCGTGGTCGTGATCGATCCCGGGCATGGCGGCGTGGAGAACGGTGCCGTCGGTCCGACGGGACTGCGAGAGAAGGAAGTCACTCTCGACCTTGCACGACGTCTTCGGAGGGCGCTCCAGGACGAGCCCGGCATCTCGGTGGTCCTCACCCGCGACGACGATCGATTGGTGGGTCTGGATGAGCGGACGGCCATCGCCAATCACAATCGTGCCGATCTCTTTCTGTCGATCCATCTGAACGCGGCGCCAAGGAGCAGGGCCTCCGGAGCCGAGACCTATTTCCTCTCGACCGATGCCACCGATGACGACGCTCGCACCCTCGCCGCCCTCGAGAATCGCGCGTCCGGTGTGGATGCGGGGAAGCTTCCCAAGGGAAGCGACGGCGACGATCTCGATCTGATCCTGTGGGATCTGGCCCAGAACCAGTATCTGGCCGAGAGCAGTCTGTTGGCCGAGTCGGTCCAGACCCAGTTGAATCTTCTCACCGGCACACGGAACCGTGGAGTTCGCCAGGCTCCGTTCCGCGTCCTGATGGGGGCGACGATGCCGGCGATCCTGGTGGAGGTCGGTTTCATCTCGAACGCCGAGGAGGAGTCCCGCTTTCGTGACGGTGCCTATCGCGGCCGGACGGTCGAGGCATTGACCACGGCCGTCAAGCTTTACCTGAGCAACCTCCGCCGACTGTCGGTACAGGACTAGTCATCGTGATTCGACGTTGGCTCGTGGTCAGTCTGCTCCTGCTTGTTGCCCTGCATTGCAGTGGGAGTCCGGAGCCGACTCCCGTCGTCGAGGGCGAGGTCGATGAGGTCGAAGGCGTCGAAGGAGCCGAGGAGACGGTTCCGACCGAAGATGACCGTGCAGACGTCGACGACACATCGGTCGATCCACTTCGACGGGCCAACATCGAGCTCTACTTCCCATCGGCACTTCAGACCGGTCTTGTCGGGGAGTACCACGAGATCTTCAACACCGCGACGCCGACCGATCGCGTCAAGCAGATCGTTGCCGACCTGATCGGTGGGCCCAACTCCCGGAACGCGCTCCGTTCGTTGCCGTCGGGGACCCGTCTGCGTCAGGCGTTCGTCCTCAAGAACGGGACCGCCTATCTCGACTTCACCCCCGAGCTCAGCGAGAGTCTCGGTGGAGGCAGTCAGCGCGAGCTCCTGGCGGTCTATTCGATCGTCGACTCCGTGGCCCTGAATGTTCGCGAGGTTCGCCGTGTCGGAATCCTGATCAACGGCCAACCGGTCGATTCCCTGAACGGCCATCTCGATCTTCGTCGGCCGTTGCCACCGGATAACCAGTGGATCCTCGGCTCCGGCGGCGTGAAGAACTGATGGACTCACGACCGATCGGTGTCTTCGACTCCGGCGTCGGAGGGCTCACGGTCTTCCGCGCCCTGGAGCAAGCGGTTCCCGGGCAGTCCCTGGTCTATCTTGGCGACACCGCCCGGGTGCCCTACGGCACCAAGTCGGCGGAGACCGTGAGGCGTTACGCCACCGAGGCCGGACACTTCATGCGCGACCACGACGTCAAATTGATGGTCGTCGCGTGCAACACCGCCTCCGCCGTGGCCCTGGAGATCCTGTCCGAGCAGCTGAGTCGTCCGGTGATGGGCGTGATCGAGGCCGGTGCCCGACAGGCCGCCGCTTCCACGCGCAACGGGCGGATCGGCGTCATCGGAACACGGGCGACGATCGGCAGCGG
This sequence comes from Acidobacteriota bacterium, assembly GCA_029861955.1. Classification (NCBI taxonomy): domain Bacteria; kingdom Pseudomonadati; phylum Acidobacteriota; species Acidobacteriota bacterium. Next base: position 174,217 of record JAOTYK010000002.1, on the reverse strand, counting down.
CGCCTACAGCCGTGTCCTTGCGAAACTGAACGACGCCGAGGTCGTGGCGGCCGCATGCCCACTCTTCGTGCCGCTGGCCGAGGAGGGTTGGGTCGACGACGACATCGCCGAGGCGGTGGCCCGGCGCTACCTGGCACCGATCCAGGAGGCCGACGTCGACACGCTGGTCCTCGGCTGCACCCACTACCCGCTCCTGAAAACGGTGATCCGCCGAGTGATGGGCGAGGGAGTGACCCTGGTCGACTCCGCCGAGGCGGTGGCGACCCAGGTCGCAGAGCAGACGACGGCTGCGACCGCCGAGCCGATCCGTGAGTTCTACGTGACCGACGTGCCGGCGCCGTTCAAGACCGTCGCAGAGAGATTCCTCGGTCGGGAAATCGAGGCCTTGCATCAGACTCGAATCGAGGGAGAATAGCCGGATGGCACGACACGACGGACGATCGGACGAACAGTTGAGAAGTGTCGAGATGGTCCCGGGCTATCTCGAGAATCCCGCAGGCTCGGTCCTGATCTCGATGGGGCGTACGCGGGTGCTCTGCTCGGCCAGCGTCGAGGATCGGGTTCCGCCGTTCCTCGTCGGCTCCGGCGAAGGCTGGGTTACCGGCGAGTACGCCATGTTGCCGGCCGCCACCGATCGCCGCTCTCAGCGCGAGGTTAACCGCGGTCGCCCCTCGGGGCGAACGATGGAGATCCAACGACTGATCGGTCGCGCGCTGCGAAGTGTCGTCGATCGCAAGCAGCTGGGCGATCGCACTTTGTGGATCGATTGCGATGTCATCCAGGCCGACGGCGGCACACGCACGGCTTCGATCACCGGCGGCTTCGTCGCGATGTGTCTGGCGCTGGCGGGTCTACAGGAGAAGGGCGTGTTGAAACGTCCCGTCCTGACCGCGACGCTGGCCGCCATCTCCGTCGGTGTGGTGCAGGGCACCCCGGTCCTGGACCTGGACTACGTCGAAGACTCGGCCGCCGCCGTCGACATGAACATCGTCCGAAACGACGCAGGCGAGTACATCGAACTCCAGGGCACCGCCGAGACCACACCCTTCGATCGCAAACAGCTGGATCGGATGCTGGAGCTCGGGGACATGGGCATCGACGCTCTGAGCCAGAAACAGTCCGAGTTGCTGGGCCCGGCCCTGGACAAACTGCGCATCGGATGATCCGGACGCTTGTCGTTGCCACCGGCAACCTCGGGAAAGTTCGTGAGTTCCAGCGGGCCTTCGCCGAGGTCGGGATCGAGGTTCACGGACTCGACGCGCTGGACGACACCACCGAAGTCGAAGAGACCGGCCGCACCTTCGAGGCCAACGCACGGCTCAAGGCCGAGGGCTACTCACTCCGGACACCCGACTGGGTGGTGGCCGATGACTCGGGATTGGAAGTCGATGCGTTAGATGGAGCGCCCGGTGTCCAGTCGGCCCGCTACGGCGGACCGGGGCTGGACGACGACGGCAGAAACGATCGGTTGCTGAGCGCTCTTACTTGCCGAACCGATCCGGCGGACCGAACCGCCCGCTTCGTCTGCCTGCTTGCGCTGGCGAAAGACGGCGTCACCCACAGCGTCCACCGCGGTGTGGTCGAGGGGCGGATCATCGACGTGGGGGAGTCGGCGCGAGGCGAGAACGGATTCGGCTACGACCCGATCTTCTTCCACCCACCGTCGGGCTGCACCACGGCGGAGCTGGACCCCGCCGCCAAGCAAGCGATCTCCCACCGCGGTCAGGCGATCGCGTCATTACTTAAGTCGCTGCGCGGTTAGTCTTCCGTCTTCTCGACGGCGACGTTCTTGTCGCCGGCACCGATCTTGTTTCGCAGTCCGCCCAACAGGATCAACGCACCTACGATCATGAGGATGATCGGCCAGCCGTCGGGGGAGAACAGGAATGTCCAGAACCGACGCCAGGATCTGAAACCGAGAATCACAAGGATGATGCCGGGAATCAGCGGCCAGCGGGCGGCCTTACGTTCCACCAGCATCTGAATGACGTAGATCAGGATAAAACCGATGCCGAGTCCGATGAGCGAAAACTCTCGCATCACCATCCAGCGGTCATCGCCGAACGCACCGATGCCGTAGCCGGCCAGGATGCAACCGGCGATCAACGCACCGTAGGAACGAGTGGCGAAATAACCGCCGACCAGTAGGAGTCCGATGAGGGTCCAGCCGAGCGGACCGAAATCGATATCGAAGTAGGCCTTCAGGAAGAACACCAGGCCAACAACGATCAGGCTGATGCCGGTCATGACACGAGAGTTCATCGGGGGACTCCATGGACTTTGGTGCGGCCACAATGGCCTCGGGTGCGGGCATTCTAACAGGCGATCCCGGACGTGGGATGTGCCGGAAACTCAGGAAAACGCGGCATTCCTCGATGTTGACGCACCCTGGGTCCGGTGGTAACTTTCCCTGGGTCGCGAGACCGCGCACGAAAATGGTCCTGAGTAGCTCAGTTGGTAGAGCAGGTGGCTGTTAACCACCTTGTCACAGGTTCGAGTCCTGTCTCAGGAGCCAAACATCGCGCTGCACGGAACCTCTGCATCTGGTTAACAGGGGAGAGGTGTGGCTGGCCGGGTGTCCTCGACGATTCGACGGGTCACGGCTAGGTTCAAGGCTGACTCGTACGCTCCACCCACGTAGTGAGTCGGGAGGAACGAGGAGTGGCTCTCTTGCTCTCACGCAAGAGTGTCTAGGGGAGCCGGGGCGATTCACTCTTGCTCCGCCTACCCGCCTGTTTGCGTCTTTTTACATGATCCGAGTTGCCCGACCCGGGGCTTCCCGGTACGGTGTCTTGATCCCGTCTCAGAAAAGAAGTCTATCTTTATTGAAATCTAGAGGAGATCTGGAATGCGAGCAATCCGTCTGCTGGTGATCTTGGTGGTGGCTGTGGTGGTGGCGCCAGGTTTGGCCCTGGCCGACTGCAGCGAGTCCCACGGTAAATCCGAGACGACTACGGCCGCGTCTCATGAGTGCGGTACGGACCACGCCGAGTGCGCGGCCAAGGCCGGCCATGAATGCGGCAAGAATTGCGCCGATTGCAGCGCCAAGATGGCCAAGGTGGCCAAGGCGATGGAGTTGGCCGAAAAGGCCGAGGGAGGTTGCGAACATTCCAAGACCGCGCTGATCGCGATGGCCAGGGAGTCCGGTCACCAGGAGGCCATCACGCTCGCCGAGAAGGCCGAGGGAGGCTGTGAACAATCCAAGGCCGCGCTAATCGCCCTGGTCCGCGAAATGGGTGGCCAGCATGGCGACGCACCCAGCATGGCCATGCTCGCCCGGAACGCCAAGGGTGGCTGCGCCGCGTCAGAGGCAAAACTGATCCAGATGGCCAAGGCCTCCGAGGACAAGAAGGTCGCCGATCTGGCCGAGCGCGCCGCGGGTGGCTGCGAGCACTCGAAGGCCGAGTTGATTGCGATGGTGGCCGACGAGGAGAAGACCGAGACGCAGTAACGCCTCGTGTCTGATCGAAGTCTCGAGAGGGCGGCCCCGCGGGCCGCCCTTTCTTGTTGTGTCCTTCCTCAAAATCATGCATCAATTCCGTTCGACGAATTGTGGTCGAGGTCTGTGATGATCGAGTTGTCGAGTGGTTCCGTTCGCGTCGCATCCATCGAAGATCTGATCGCGATGAAGAAAACGACTGGACGTCCAGAGGATAGGGCGGATATTGAAGCTCTGGAGGCGTTGCGAGATGAGCGGAAAATAGCCATTCGGCAGACGACTGGCACATGTGGCGAGCCAACCTCTACGTCGCGCGGAGCCTCTGTCCTTGGTTAACAGGGGAGAGGTGCACTTACCTGCTGCACCGATCCGTGATGCGCTGTATAAGATTGTTGAAAATGCGCCGTGCAAATCCACTGCAATCGACGGTTCGGACCCTCCTCGGGTGCGTCTGTGTCATAGCCGCTTGCGCCGCGGCCTCGGCTCAGGGGACCCAGGTCGACCGCGGTCCCTACCTGCAACAGGGCAACTCCGATCAGGTAATCGTGCGCTGGCGCACCGATCTTGCGACGGATTCACGCGTGCTCTACGGCACCTCGGCGGGCGTGCTCGACATGGAGGTCAACGCTGCTGCCGGCGTGACCGAGCACGAGTTGATCTTGAGCGGGCTGACCCCCAACACCCGGTACTACTACGCGATCGCAGATATCTCGGGCACTCTGGCCGGCAACGACGCCGATCATTTCTTTGTCACGGCGCCGCTCGCGGGCACGCCCAAGCCGATGCGCATCTGGGCGTTGGGCGATTCGGGGACAGGCAACTCGAACGCGATCGCCGTACGCGATGCGTACTACGCGTTTACGGGAACCCGGCACACCGACCTCTGGTTGATGCTGGGCGACAATGCCTACGGGCAAGGCACCGACGCGCAGTATCAGACTGCACTGTTCGACATCTACCCGGAGATGCTGATCAAGTCCGTCCTGTGGCCTACGATCGGCAACCACGACCTGTTCGACGGCACCACCTCGAGCTGGCCGTACTACGACAATTTCACGCTACCGACCGGCGGTGAGGCCGGGGGACTGCCGTCGAGCTCCGAGGCGTACTACTCCTTCGACTACGGCAACGTGCACTTCGTCGTGCTGGACTCGGTCAATTCGAACCGTTCTCCGGGCAGCCCGATGTTGACCTGGCTGGCCGCCGACCTGATCAGCACCTCGCAGGACTGGATCGTCGCCTTCTGGCATCATCCGCCGTATACGAAAGGCAGCCACGATTCGGACGACGCGGGCGATTCGAACGGCCGGCTGATCGACATGCGTGAAAACGTCGTGCCGATCCTGGAGAGCCACGGCGTCGATCTGGTCCTCAGTGGGCACAGTCACTCGTACGAGCGATCGTTCCTGATCGATGGGCACTATGGCTTCTCGGACACGTTCGTCGAGGGCATGAAGATCGACGGCGGCGACGGAGACATCGCCGGAGACGGCGCCTACAACAAACCCGCCGGGGTGACCCCCAACACCGGCGCCGTGTACACCGTCGCCGGAAGCTCGGGGCAACTGGCGACGGGAGTCGGGATGGACCTGGGAGGCCCGCAGCCCAACCATCCCGCGATGGTCCTTTCGCTGCCGTCGCTCGGGTCGGTGGTGCTGGATATAGACGGCAACCGGCTCGACGCGCGCTTCCTCGACAACCTGGGCGCGGTGCTGGATCAGTACACCATCTTTAAAGGCGGACCGACGCTGCCGCCGGTGGCCGGCTTCGTTGCAGCACCGTTGACCGCGCAGGTGGGTCAGACGGTCGATTTCACCGATCTTACGACGAACGAACCGACGGTGTGGTCCTGGGATTTCGAGAACGACGACCAGGTCGACGCGACCACAAAAGATACGAGCCACGACTACAGCCAACCCGGGCTGTACAGCGTCAAGCTCAGCGTGGCCAACTCGGCGGGCAGCGACGTGGCGCTGGAGCTCGATCTTGTTTGCGTCACCGCCGGCGCCCCCGACACCCTGGACGGATTGGGCATCGAAGGCGGCCTGGTTTCGTGGACACCGGACCCGAAGGCCACCGGCTACGACGTGGTCGAGGGGGACCTTCTGGCGCTGCGCACGGGCGGCGACTACGCCGGTACCGAGATCGCGTGTTTGACCGCCGGCGTCGAGGCTGAGGTGAGCGACACGCCATCACCCGCGCCCGGTCAAGCGCTGTATTACGTCGTGCGGGGCCGTAGCTGCGCGGGCGAAACCGGCACGTACGACACGCTCGGCGACGGCCAGACGGAATCGCGCGACCTCGGTCTACAAGGACGCACTGCGGCCTGCGCTTGTCCGGCCGCGGACGACGCGGATGGCGACCAGTACTGCGACGCGCAGGACAACTGCCCCCTGACCCCCAACCCGACCCAGCAGGATCAGGATGGCGACGGCGCCGGTGACGACTGCGATGTGTGCCCCGCGGATCCGCTCGACGACGGTGACCTGGACGGGCTGTGCGGCAACGTCGACAACTGTCCGAACGATTTTAATCCGAGCCAGATCGACACCGACAACGACGGCCAGGGCGACGTCTGCGATTCCGATGACGACAACGACGGTGTCCCCGACGCCACGGATAGCCACCCCCTGGATCCGTTCCGCTGCAGCGATACCGAGGGAGACGGCTGCGACGACTGCGCCAGCGGCAGCTTTGACATCGCTAACGATGGACCGGACGGCGACAACGATCAGATCTGCGACCTGACCGACTCCTGCACCGACGCCGATGCCGACGGTCTTGGCAACGGCAACCTGGGCAATGTGACGTGTCTAAACCTGGCCACGGACAGCAACGACGGCGACCCGTTCGTGTGTTCCGACACTGACAACGACGGCTGCGACGATTGTTCGAACGGCGGCTACGCTCCGGCAGACGACGGACCCGACGGCGACTCCGACGGAGTGTGTGACGCCGGGGACAACTGCCCTGCGGACCCCAACCCGTCGCAAGCAGATCTCGACGGCGACGGTGCCGGGAACGCTTGCGATATGTGCACGGATACCGATGACGACGGCTTCGGCAACCCCGGCTTCCCCAACAGCTGCCCGCTCGACAACTGCCCGGTCCAGCCCAACCCGGGCCAGGAAGACTCCGACGGCGATGGCCTGGGCGACGCGTGCGATTTCTGCCCCGGACCCGGTGGCGGCCTCGACCCCGACGGCGATGGTTTCGGCAACGACTGCGATAACTGCGACTTCGTCGCCAACCCGTCCCAGACCGACACCGACAGCGACGGCGTCGGCGATGAATGTGACAACTGCCCCGAGGTTTCTAATGCGAGCCAGTTGGATCTGGACGGGGATGGCGTCGGTCAGGCGTGCGACAACTGCCTGTTCATCTGGAACCCGGGACAGGCGGATAACGACGACAACGGGATCGGTGACGTTTGCGAATGCCTGAATCAGGCCCAGTGCGACGACAACATGGCTTGCAGCACGGACCTGTGCCTGTTCGATCTCGGGCAACCTGTCGGGCAGTGCAGGCACTTGACCGGAAACTGCCCTTAGGAGTGTTCCACTCGTCGCCCGCCGCGACGTTGCGGACTAACGCCGTCGTCGTCCCATCCGCTGTTCCCGCAGCCGTCGTAGCTGGGACTGCTGGTCGGCGGTCAACAGATTCTTGATCCGCACCATCAGCATCAGTTGTAGTTCCTTCGCCGTCGCTTCGTTGGCGGTGATCGATCGCAACTGTTTCTTGACTTTGTCCTCGTCGACCCTGGTCTCGGCCAGCAGCTTGCGCATGGCGTCCATCTCGGGCTCCATCGCCCACTGGACCTCCAGCATCTTCGCCTGGGACTCTTGCACGATTCGTAACATCTCCAGGGACTGTTCCTTGGTCAGGCCGATCTGATCCTGAAATCGTTTGATCAACTCAGGGCGGAACATGTCGCCGTCCAGCCGCGCCTCCTGGGCCGGTCGTTGAGCCAGCGCAGGCAAACAAAACAACAGCAATAGCGCGACGGCCAATGCGGAAATCCGAATCTTCATGGGGTCACCTCGTCTTCGGCAGTGGCGGTCGCGGTCTCTGCGGGCGTGCCGTCGTAAATCGTCAATTCAGTGGAGCCAAGCGGCGGGACACCCGTGTCCCAGCCGTCCATTGCGGACGGCAAGAAAACATCGGTGGGTGCCTGCCAGGCGATGATGGTGTCGAACGCGTCCAATTCGTTTTCGTGGCCGGGTTCGTCGTTTCGAAGAGTCATAAAGAGCGCCACCGGGATCACGATCGCCGCCGCCGCCGCCGCCCACCAACGAGCCGGCGACGGACCCGAACGACGGGGCTTCTCGATCAGAGTGTCGAACGACGGTGCGTCGTCTTTCCGTTGTTGGGTGACCTGCTGGATCGCCCGCTCGAGATCCTTGTCCTGCATCATTTCTTTTCACCGGTGTTCGTGAACTGCTCGCGGAGATTCTGCTTGCCACGATGGAGATGCTGGGACGTACTGCCCTGGGAGATCCCCAACACCGTCGACGCCTCGCGGACGGTCATCCCGTGACCGTAGACCAGGGTCAACACCTCCGACTGTCGTGGTGCCAGTCCGGCCAGTGCGTCGGCCACCCGGGACAGGTCGACGACATCGGCGTCCGACGACGGTGCCGGTCGTTGCAGGTCGGCGTCGGTCATCGAGCGACGACGCTTGTGCCACGGCGAGCGCCAACCATCGAGTGCGGTATGACGGATCACGGAGAACAGCCAGGTACGGAACGATGAACGGCCGTCGAACCGCGCACGACCCTCGAGAATCTTGAGGTACGTCGTTTGCAATACGTCTTCCGCCATCGTTCCGTTTCCTTTACAGCAGCTGACCGCCCAGGCGAAGGCGTCGGCGTGGTGCTGTTCCAGCTGCGCCCTGGGCTCTGTCATCACCTGAGTTTAGTCGATTCCGGAGCGGAATCAGACCAGACCCAACTTCTTGAACGCCGGTAGGACCGGTGCCACCGACGCGGCCAGGTTGATCCGTGCCAGTCGTCCCTGCTGGTCTTCGTCCAATTGCGAGACGAAGGCCTCGATGAACGTCTGCTGGTGGGAGCCGATGGCCTGCCTCAACTCGCGAATCTGCAACACCAACACGCCGATCGCTGCGGGGTTGGGATCGTCGGACTTGATCAACTCTTCCAATGCGTGCTCGAGAAGGTCGATCTCGCGGGCCAGCGGCAGAACGGCCTGGCGTCTGACGGTCAGCAACTCGATCGAGTTGCCGATCTGGAATTCGTCCAGTTCCAGTGCGCGGGCGACCACCATCAGTGAAGGTCGAAGGCGTTCGCCGTGGTTGGCTACGACCTCACCCTGTCGTTGGACTCGCTCCTCAAAGCGGGTCGGAGGTTCGTCGTAGGGCCGAAACTCCTGGGCGATGGCCGGTATCGCCAATGCCGAGACGGCGACGGTCATGAGCAAGGCGACGGGGGCAAATCTCTTCATGAGGCTCTCCTGTTCGACCGGGGATTCTTGCCGGTTCAGGAGTGAGTCGTTCCGGAGCCGGGATCTTATGACACGAATAACGTGGGAAGGGTGCCTTTGAGATTCATCGGACGCTCCTACATCAGATTCCGATATATGCAAGGATTGGGTGCTGCCGGGTCGGTCGTCCTTGACCGACCTCGCAGGTCGCGGTACTCGTACCTGTGACCGGCAGTCTCGTCAGATTAGGGGGCATTCGATGAAAGTCCGTCTTCCGTCCGTGTGTGCATTCTCACTGACGCTCCTGCTCGCGACGATGGGTGCGTCGGCGGCCGAGCCTGCCGTACCGTCTCCGCACTATTCGAGTGGTGTGGTGGGTGCCGAACCCGGAGTCCCGCGTGACGATCGCCTGGTCGTCAAACTCAAGGCCGACGCCGCGTCTCGCGCCCCCGGTCTTCCCGAGTACGGTCTCCCACAATTACCCGAACTGGCAGAGATGTGTGCGCGACACGGCATCGCCGACGGTTATCGGGTCGTGCGTCAACACGGTACGCCGATCGGCGACTGGGCCGTGTTCAGCGAGATCGGTCTCGACCGTCTCTACGTCTTGCAACTCGGCCGTCAAGACTCGAAGAAGGTAAGCGAGTTGGTTGACGAGTTTTCACGGCAGCCCTGGGTCGAGTACGCCGAACCGGTCTATCTGCTGCGTCACCTGTCGGCGCCTAACGACGCGGAGTTTTCCAATCAGTGGTCCCATGTGAACGTGGGGCAAAACGTCAACGGTTCGGTCGGTAGCGCCGACGCCGACGCCGACACCGACCTAGCGTGGGACACCCAGGTTGGAGGTCCGACTCACATCGTCGCCGTGCTCGATTCCGGTGTAGACCTCGACCACCCCGATCTCGTCGCAAACCTCGTTCCGGGTTGGGACTTCATCGACGAAGACCCAAACCCTGATGATTTCAATGGTCACGGGACGGGATCATGTGGGATCGCGGCGGCACGCGGCAATAACTCGATCGGCGTCGCGGGTGTCTGTCACCAGTGCGGACTGATGCCGCTGCGTGTGTCGGATTCGGTGGATGAGGCGGATGCGATGCGATTCGCCGCAGACAACGGGGCCCATACCTACAACATGTCTCACACGTTTGGCGCGGTCTGGCTGCAGGGTGTCATCGACGCCACGGAGTATGCGACCGCACTCGGGGCGCTGGGTTTCGCGTCGGCGATCAACTCCACGGGTTACAGCCTGGGCACCCCGGCAGCGTATGAAGAGGTGGTCCCCGTTGGCGGCTCCAATTCGAGCGACGTCCGTGTCTACGCATATAATGACGTCACCGAGTTGACGGCTCCCGGACCCAACACCCGTTCGACGGCACTGAACGGTGGCTACACCTACTTCGGTGGCACGTCGTCCTCTTCGCCGTTCGCCGCGGGACTCGCCACACTCCTGCGTGCCGAGGATCCGAATCTTCACGTCCACGAGTTACGCTACCTGATGAGGCTTAGCAGCGACGACGAGGTCGGCGCGCCATCAGAGGACACCGCTGGCTGGGATCAGTTCATGGGTTATGGCCGTGTCAATGCCAACAAGGCCATGCAGATGATCGATGGACCGTGGATGGGACTGAACCGGCCTCACTACGTTTGCACCGGCGATTTGACCGTCGCGCTGAAGGACGAACTTGCAGCCGGCAGTCCGGGTGTGACGCTGACTGCTTCAGGCGGTGACAGCGAAACCGTCATCGTCAATCCAGTGACCGCAGATGGATATCACGAGGGCGCACTCAATATCTCCTGGGTCGGCAACGATGGACCGCTCGTGATCGGCGACGGCAAGCTGGATGTCGTTCATGGCGAGACGATTACGGCCACGATCCTTTCCGGTGACGGGACGCCCCTTTCGGCGACAGCGTTCATGGACTGCGACAAGCGGATGTGTCGTCTGGCAGAGGTGCGTCCGACAATCAGCGGGGACTGCGATGCAGACGGTGCGGCCGATCCCGGTGAGATCTGGACCCTCCAGGTGCCCGTATTGAACTACCAGACCGAGCCGTTCGATGCGTTAGCGACGCTGGAATCGGCCGACCCCAACGTCGAGATCCTCAGCGGACCGGGTCCGGTGCAGGTGATCCCGTTCAACGTCGCGGTGCTCAGCTTCCAGATTCGGGTCAAGGCCGGTGCGCCGACGAGCCACTCGATCGATTTCGATCTGAACATCTCGGGACCCGGTTGGGTGGCCGACGATGTCTCCTGTCAGTCGTTGGGCTGGGAAAATACGATGACGATCATCGCCAACCGTGACCTTGGTCCGGCGTTGCAGACCTGGGATTTCGACGATGGCACACCCCAGGGGTTCGGCCATGGCGTGGCTCACGGTACCGGTGATCTTCCCGAATGTAGCGGCACCTATTTCGACGACTGGGAGACGTCGCCGACCACCGACCGCTCTCATTCGGGTAGCCATTCCATGCGACTGGGCACGGGCACCACCTATTCCGGCAGCCTGGACGCAGGCTTATTCACGACGCCCTTCGTTCCACCGGTCGGCGGCGGCGCACTGGGCTTTCGGCTGTGGATGGATGCAGAGATGGTCGGCTCCTCGATCGGTACTTTCGCTGCGGACGGGCTGGTCATTGAAACCAAGGGAGTCGCTGAGCCGGACTGGAGCGTCGCCACCGACGTGACCTACAACGCGGATCAAGATCAAAACGGATGTCAGGGATTCCCGATCTTCGATGCCGTCGACATGATCGGCGGCGATGGCGCCGGCGGCAGTGTGGATGGCGATACCTTCGATCGCGAGCATCTGGTCAACATCACCGGGGTCCCGGGGCCCAAGATGCAAGTCCGATTCCGTTTTGGTTCCGATGGCTCGGTGCAGGGGGAGGGTGCGTGGATCGATACCGTCACCGTCTACGGTCCCTACACGGCGGATAACTGGCCCGGTGGAGCACCGTCGAATCTCGTGGATTCGAACGCGTCGTGTCCGACCAGTCTAGATCTGACGTGGGATGGCGTGGCGGGTTCGGGGGCTTACAACGTCTATCGCTCCGAGACCTCGTGTGCGGACGCATCCAGCCGGCCGGACGTCTACGGAACGTCGGGGACGCCGACATTCACGGACGCGACGGTGGTCGAGAACGTCGATTACTATTACGCGGTCGAAGCCACTGAGTCGGGCAGCGCCTGCCCGACCGAGCGCGCGTGTATAGCGGCGTCGTGTGTCTGTGCACTGGGCGGCGATCCGGCGAACCTGCTAGCCGCACGAGTCGCAAATGATGTGGCGCTGACCTGGAATGATCCGGGGGGTGGTGGACTGACATGGAACGTCTATCGCGAGACCGTCGCGGATACGACGTTGTGGGGAGCACCGTTCGCCGGAGGAATCGTTGACGTCGACGGGGGCACTCCGGGCATTCAGTACGTGGATGTCGGCGGCGTAAGTGCCGACCCGCTGTTGTTCTACCTGGCAACCAGCGTGAACGCGTGTGGCGAGTCACCGTTGCGTTGAACGGCACGATCGCGCAAATGAAAGCGAATGCCGCCATCTACGCCGGCGTGTCGCGGACGGCCCAGCGCAGCTTGGCCGACGCGGCACGGGCGTTGCCGCCGATCTCGCTATAGCTCGGTCGGATGACCGGGCACGACAGGCCAACGGCTCAGCGAACAAGACAACGATCTTTCGCGTGACTATCTTCCGCACCATCAGTCGTTACCACTTGTAGGTCACGGTGGGTTGGTCAGCCAGAATTTGATCCTCGACGATGACCACGACCGAGCCGGCTCCCGCAGTCGACGAAACGACCTGCACCGTGTAGCGCCCGTTGCCCTCATCGACGACCGGCCCAACAGGAGTACCGGGCAGCAGCGAGGCTTCGTCCAGCAGCACTCTCAGTCCGGCGCCCAGGGGAGTTCCGAATCCGTCCCGAGGAACGATGGTCACGGTTGCCGCCGTTGCCCCGTCGGCTGAGATGTCGGACGGTCGGACGGTCAGGCCGGACCACGCAACGTTGACGGCCGCGGATGATGGTTTGCCGTCATCGAAACCGAGACGAACGGTTCCCAGCGCTTCATTCTTGTGCACCGAGAGCGTCACGGCCCGAATGGGGTGCTCGATTACGTAGAAGTAGAGTGCGCCGTCGTCCAGCACGCCGACGTCGTCATCGTGAGGCCCCTGGAAGACCATGACGTGCGCCTGCGCCTCCCGGACCATTGACGCATCGCCCACGGTGCGTTGGACTTTGAACGGGGCGTTGTTCGGGTCCTCCGGGATGTACGGCTCGGCCGCTCGAACGAGGTTGATCGGCGAGAGGATGAGGACGTTGAGCAGAACGAGCAACAGGAGGAGAATGACGGATTTGGACTCGGAGTGCTCCGCACCGTGGGGTGGATCTTTGGAGTTGGCTCGTCGAATTTGTAACATAATTATAAGATAAGGCGCACCCCCTCCGAGTCAAACTGGAAGGGGAAAGGCCGGAAAACCTGGCCGTCTCGCAGACCCGCGTGGGCGTCCGCAGGCTCGCTGCGGACCCCATGCCGCAAGAGCTGAGCGAACCCGGGGCCTCCGTCCGATGGAACTCGTAACCTTGATGTACGAAAGGAGGACAGCATGTCGATGCCTGCACAACCCTTACGAGATCGAGTCATCACGACCTACCTGCCGATCCTGGGTCTCATCGCCCTCGGCGCGCTTCTGGCGGCCTACACCTCCCAGGGTCTGACCTGACCCCACTCCGATTGCGTCCGCGGTTTCGACCCCGTGTATGATCGCGATCGACCATGCGAAAGCGAACCCATCTCACACTGACCGTGTCCCTGCTGGTTCTCGCGACCGTCGGCTGCGCCCATCCGTACCGCGAGCTGCGGACGATTCAGCAGGTGCCGCACCTGGCGAAGTTGGAGGCGCAGCGGCTACAGCAAACTTCGTGGACAACCTATCGGGTCGAAACCGCAGCGGATGGCGGCAGCGGACAGGCATTGGCTGTCGAGGAACTCCACAACCCCGACGCCGATCGAACGCTGGTGTTTGTTCATGGTGGATTCTCAAATCGAGAGACCTGGCGGTTCTTGGTGGGAGACCTGGGGCGGGACCACAAGATCGTGTTGATCGATCAGCTCGGAAGCGGGGAGAGTGATCACCCCGACCCCGAGAGCCTGCCGACCGAAGGGTACGGACCCGAAGCTCAGGCCCGCCGCATCTTGCAAGTGCTTCGAGAGCGGGACAATCAAACCGACGACCGCGGGCCGTTCACGTTTGTCGGGCATTCAATCGGCGGAACCGTCGTTCTTCGCGCATTGGGTTCGCCGGCACTTAGCATTGAGTATCCCGATGTCCTGGAACGCGTCGAAAGTGCGGTGCTCCTTGCTCCTCTCGATATCGCCGTCGAGAGGATTCCGGCAGATTTCGTGACTGTGGCAGAGCTCCCCGGGCCGCTGCTGGGCATCGCACGGATGTTCGGAATGGTGAAGAGGAAGACGGCCAGGATTGCGCTGGCGAGCACGAACGACCCGAGCCATGCCACTCATCTGGAAGCCGACCGGTTGAGATCGATTCTCATCAATCGAGAGCGTCGACGATCCGCCCAGGCGGTCCTGAGACAGACGGTGCCGTACTCTCCAGAGACTCGGCGTCCGACGTGGAACAAAATTGAACAACTTGTCGCCGACTATCAGTCCGTGACGCCAAGAGTCCTCATTATCTGGGGCGAGCGAGACGAGGTGCTGCCGCTATCGATGGGCTACAAGCTGCAGCGTCAACTGCCGAATGCGCAACTCCGTGTCATCGAAAAGAGCAAGCACGCTCTACCTTCAGAACGACCGGCGATCGTCGCGAGTTTGTTGCGTGAGTTCATCGAGCAGGTCGAGTCTGCAGAGGTTGTGGCCGATCGGATTACCCTCAACCCCGACGCGGACTCTCCGCTAGCTGCCAACTAGTTCGCTCAAAGTCAGGATTACGATGAGCCAAAGATCTCTCGCCTACCGCTGTTGTGTCCTTCTCGCAGGTCTCTCCATCGCCGTCGTAAGCGCGGCCGCCGACGATGGCGCCGTCATCGAACGCGGTCAACGGGACACGGCCCGGTTTTACTCGGGCGAACTTGCCGCCCTGCACGCTGACTTCGACGATGCGATGAAATCCGGGCTAAGTGTCGACGCGCTCCAGGTATTTCGCACGCAGATCGGCGAGCAACTCGGCAAAGAGGTCTCCGTCCTGGACGAGTCGGTGACGACGGCAGGCGGAGTCCAGATATACACTCGCGCGGCGACCTTTGAAAAACACGAGAGCCCGCTAGAGGTGGTGCTGGCCTATTCCGATGACGGGAAGATTGCCGGTTTCAGGATTCGTCCGAAACAGGTTGAAGCCGCAACGGAGCATCTTGAATACCAGACCAAGACGCCGTTGCGCTTGCCCTTCACCGACGAGTGGGATGTGTTCTGGGGTGGGCGCAGCCTGAAAGAGAACTACCACACCGCGTATCCCGATCAGCGGTTCGCCTACGACGTCCTCGTGATGCGGGATGGGGCAACTCATGAGGGGGATGGCACGGAAAACGAGCAGTACTACTGTTTCGGTTTACCGCTCGTCGTGCCCGGCGATGGCATCGTCGTGTCCGCCGCCAACGATGTGGAGGACAACGTCCCCGGCGAGATGAACCCCAAGCAAGCGTTGGGGAATCACGTCATCATCGATCACGGGAACGGCGAGTTCTCGTTCATCGCCCACATCAAGCAGGGCACGCTTGCCGTAGAGGTCGGGGAGAAGGTGACCGCCGGGCAGCCCCTCGGGCTGACGGGGAATAGCGGCAACACGAGCGAGGCACACGTCCACTACCACCTGCAGACCACGGCAGAGTTCGGCAAAGGCGACGGCCTACCGTCCCAGTTCCTCAACTACACCGCGGACGGTGAAAAGATCGAGCGTGGTGAGCCTACCAGGGGGCAGAAGATCCAACCACGGTGAGCTAGGCTGCGGCGATCGTACCGCAAGTACGAACTTGTGATCGTCTTGGACGAAGGATTCCAACGCGACGGCACCTCTTATCTCTCGCCACGACCGGAGCACTCCGGTGGCATCGAGGTAAGATCTTGCATAGAAACCCCATTCTTCCGTACCTTGTCGCGCTGTGTTGTCTTCTGGGTGTCCCGGCATTCGCCGAGGATTCCGATCCGGAGCTACCGAATCTAGGCAGAAACTTCACGCCGATAAAACGCTGGGACTCCGATCGTCCGTTTCATCGTAAGAATCTCTTCAAGCGGGTGGCCGGCGACCAGAAGTTCCTCGTGACCACCTGGTGGCCTGCAGAGGCGCGACGCCTGAGCTTCTCGCTCCCTCTGGCGATGGCGGTGACCGGCGCGACGCAGTCTTCCGCTGACGCTGGATCGGCGGACCTTCAGTTGACAAGAAACTTCGAGGGATGGTCGACGGGCAATCGGCGTGGAACCGCCGAGTTCTTTACGGCCGTCGGCGACGCCAAGACCAGCGCATTGATTCTTGGCAGTACCTACCTGGTCTCGCGTTGGGCCGGGAACAACCGTTTAGAACGAACGACCAGTCTCTCGGGCGAGGCCCTGATCAACACGGCGATCTACGTCAGTGTGTTGAAGAAGGTCACCCGTAGGACGCGACCGGCGTCCGGAGGAAACGGCGGGTTCTTCATCTCGTCTCCGATCGCCGGACAGGAGTCGACCTCGTTCCCATCCGGTCATGCCGCAGGCGCGTTTGCCGTGGCCGCCGTTATCGCCGGTGAATATTACGAGCGTCGTTTGGTTGCGTGGCTCTCGTACGGGACGGCCAGCATGATCGCCCTGTCCCGCGTGGCGCTGGGTCGTCATTTCCCGTCGGACATCCTGGCCGGCGCGATTCTAGGGCAGAGCATCGGCCAGATGGTGACCTACCGCGCGACAGGTCTCGACGACTCGCCGTCGCAGCTATGGAAGCGATTCCGCCCTCACGTCGATTCCACTAACGGCGGATTCGGAGTGATCTACCAACACAGCTGGAAGTGACCGCCTACTCGTTTCGTCGTCGATCGATCGCGGCCAGGGCGCGACGAGCCTGGGCATTGTCCGGATCCAGTCGCAGGCTTTCGAGGTAGAGACGTTCTGCCGCGTCGAGTTCCCCGCGGTTGGCGAGTGCCGCCGCGACGCCGTTTCGCGCCTTGATACTGCCGGAGTCCAGTTCGAGCGCTGCACGAAACGCGTTCTCCGCTTCGTCAAATCGATCGACGCGAAGAAGCGCGCCGCCCAGCAGAACGCGTACGTTGGCGTCGGTCGGATTCAGATCTGCTGCGTGGGCGAACGATATCGCGGCCCGATCCATCTGTTGAAGTTGCACCAGTGTCAGCCCGTGAAGAAGCCACGAGTTACCCGACTTAGGGTCTATCCGTGTCGCGCGTTCGAAGAACTCGAGGGCTTCCTGCGCGCGCCCCTGTTTCTGGAGCGTCACTCCGAGTCCATGCACGGCGCGCAGGTGGTCGGGCTCCTCGGCGACGACCCGGCGATACTCGTTCTCAGCTTCCGCCAACTGACCACGACCGTAGAGGAGTCGGGCCAGGTTCGATCGAGCGTAGAAGTAACCGGGGTGCAGTTCGAGACAGGCGCGATACTTTGCCTCCGCCTGATCGGTGTGACCTTGATTCTCGAGAACGACTGCGAGATTGAACAGCATTGCCGGTGTCTGTTGGCCGGAGTCGCCGATCGGCTGATCGACCAGGTCGCTGACGACGGGTCGTTTTGACCCGACGAGGCTCCAGAATCGAGATGGGACGTCCGGCTCGACCAGCTCCATCCAGATCGCCTCGGCGATGAGCTGATGAGTCAGAGGTTTCGGGTGAACGTAGTCCTCGAAAAGGTTGAAACCGGGGAGTCCGTTGGGGGCGAACTTCTCGACCACGCTGACGGAATCGACAAGCGGAATATCGCGCTTGACCGCAAGCGAACGGATCACGTCATTCAATGCGGTGCTGGCTCGGGACGGAGCGGCATCGAGGTCGCGAGCACGTGTATAGGCCTGGCGCGCCTCGTCGGACTGACCGAGTGACGCGAGCGCGTTCCCTCGAATAAACCACCAGAGGGCATGACGATCGGCCACGTCGTCGATTCCGTCGAGACGTGTGAGCGCGCCGGGCGGATCGTTGTCATTCAGTGCCTCTTCGGCGGCAACCAACGTCTCGTCGATTCGTTGTTTCTCGGGTGGGGTCATCCCGTCGGGGAACGAGGACCCGTTCGGTAGCCAACCGGTCAAGTTGGAAGGAACCGTCGACAGAACGACGGTCACACCCTCACGTTCACATAGATCGATGATCGCACTCAGATTCTCGTCAAACTGCCGCACAACCTCTTCGCGTTCGGCGTTGGCCATCTCCTGCGGTTTCTCTCGGCGGACGTCAAGCCCCAGGGGTGAGTCAGCCTGCGCAACCGGCTCTTTCAGATTCTCGTAGAACCGTGTCGCCGCCGAGAAAAGGCGTGAGTGGCTCATGACCCGTTTCAGCGTATCGAGTTCTTCCGGCCGCTCCAGCATCTTGCTGTAGAAGCTGCGCTCGACAAACTCGTTGTGGCCCCCGTAAACCACCAGAACATCGGGTTTGTAGCGCATCAGCTCGTGGACCAGGATCCGAAGACGATGGGAGCCGTAGGACATGGCGGCCGCATTGATCGACTCGACCGTCCGATCGGGATAGGTCTGAGCCAGAGCCTCGCCGAGTAGATGGGGGAAGGCCTCCCTGGCACCCCACGGAAATCCGTAGGCGCTGGAGCCGCCGATCGTGAAAACGCGCAACCCATTTTTCGGCTTCCGCGCGAGGAACTGTTGATCGTTGAACGAGCGCAGCCGGGCTCGCTCCGGCGTCCGCCAGACTCCTGCGGACGAATCCAGTTCGAAGACGCTGACCTGCTTCGAGAACCCCGCGAAGGGATCTCTCTCCGCCAGGAGGGGACGGACTCCCACGACCAGCAGGACCAGTTCCAGCAGGCCGAAGAACGCGACGATCGTGATCGCCGCGAAGAGTGGTCGTTTCCATTTCACGCTGGGGTCAGGCTCACGCGGATCAGCCTACACGAATCAGCGGTTCTGGAGATCGTCCGGAATCCTTCCACCGGGTAGGAGCGGTGGTCCCTCGCCATCATCCATGGCCTCGATCCGGACGACACCACGGGGACCGGGGAACAACTGGCCACGAATCTCGCCGGCCGGGTTGAGTTCGGTATGCACGTTGACGTAGATCGCCCCGGACGCAAGCTCTGCCAACAACGCGCTGAAGGGACGATCGGCATCCCCGAGTACGCCCATCACATCGTCGGGCGTGATGGTCCCGACAAACCGTCGCCTGTCTCGATCGCGGAGCGCGAGGAGATCGACAACCACGGGGCCGGTCTGACCGGCGGGCGCAAGGTGAAGATGGGCGCCCGTAATCGGCCCGCTCAGGCTCCGCGTCTCGATTCGGAAGCTGAGGCCATCGCCATCGCTGAGAAGTTGAAGTCGGATCTTCCCACCGCCGGGTCGGCGCTCGACGATCGGGGCAGGGATCTCCTGCTGCACACTCAGCCGACCGGCGAACGTCGTGGATCCACCCAGATCAATCAGATGAAACCGAAACGCCAACAGGTTGTAGCGGACCTCGGTGTAGTCCGCGTGGGCAAACTGTGGTTCGTCGAGAACGCCGCCGGAGCCGACCGCGTTGAAGCCGGAGGCGGTGTGCACGACACCCAATTCATCGTCGCCGCTGTTTGCGACGCTCTGGCCCAGGAAAGCGGTGTTGGCGGGTAGCTCGTCGTTGGCCTCGGTTCCGGCGTCGATGGCGCCGCCAGGGCCGGCGACCGTGAATCCCTCTGCCACGAATCTGCCGCGATCGTTGTAGATCGGGTGTGCGACCGGCGAGTCGTTGCCGACGAACGTGTCGTTACTCGGTAAGACCATCGACGCAAAACTAAAGTAGCGAGTGTTCGGGTCTGAGGGATCAAGCTCGAAGATCCGGCTGGCCAGTTGTCCCGGTGCGAGGGGAGGCATCATGCCGTTGGCGGCGACGGTCGTCTGGATGCCATCGGGCATCATCGTCGCGAAAAGGGCGTTCAGCGCCGCGGTGTCGCCGTCCTCCGCGATCCGTTCAAGGGCCTCGGACGAGGCCATTCCGAGATCGTAGAGATCGAAACCTCCGTCATGGAAACCAATCCAGATGGGACTCTGATACGTGCCACCTGCCGGCGCGAGATTCTGAACGGTCACCACGACCGCTCTTCGACCGACTTGCTGCGCGTGGGAGAGACCGGCGACCATCAATCCGATGGCGAACAGAGTGGACAATCGACGGATGCGCATGGGGAACCTCCAGTCCGAACGAGAATCGGCATCGAACACAGCAACACGAATGTTACAGCACCCGCCGATTAATCGATAGGCTGATTGCCTTCGGGCCCCCCGAGACGCGGCAGCTCATCGAGGATGGGGCACCAACCCGGCGCACGGTCGGCATAGACGTGAAGATCCGGCGCCGTATCGATCGGTTCCTCGAGGTTGGCCAGCGACAGATCGATGACCCCGGGCCAACGGGGCGAGGCGAAGGTCAGGCTACTTCCGCAATTCCCGCAAAACTGCCTGATCGCGTCGGTATCCGACCGGTACTGCCGAAGGTCCTCGTGACCGGTCTCGACGTCGACCGCCTCCGTCTTGAAGGTGATCCAGGTCCAGACTCCGGCCCCCTGGGCCCGTCGGCAGTTGTCGCAGTGGCAGTGTCCGATCCTCTGTATCGGCGGACAGGCGGCCAACCGAACCCGGCCGCAGAGACAGGACGCATGGTAGGTTTCCGTGCTGCTCATCGTCGCCCTCCCAGGATAGAATCAACGGTACTACGGGCCTACATCCCGAACGAGGAGATTCGATGGGGACCTTCATCGCCTTGCTGGATTACACGGATCAGGGGATACGTAACATCAAGAATTCTCCCCATCGGGCGGATCAATTCAACGCAATGGCCGAGAAGGCGGGGGCTCGAGTGGTCGCGCAGTACTGGACGATCGGATCTCACGACGGCGTGTTGATCATCGAAGCGCCGGACGACGAGACGGCCGCGACGATCCTTCTCTCGCTTGGAGCGTCGGGGAACGTCAGGACCACGACGCTGCGCGCGTATGAATGGGCCGATGCCCAGGGACTCATCGAGAAGCAATGAACTCCGACATGCTGAAGTTCGACGAGTCGACCCATACCTATACGTACGATGGTCGCAAGTTGATCTCCGTCACCCAGTTTCTATCCCGCTTCTTCGCGGCGTTTGATGGACCCAGGATTGCGCGCAAGGTCGTCCTTAACCCGAACAGCAAGTACCACGGCCGCGATCCCGACGAACTGGTGGCGGAGTGGGAGGCCAACGGACAGCAGGCAAGAGAACTCGGGACGTTGCTTCACAACAACATCCAGCAGCATCTGGTTGACGGTGATGTCAGCGGCGAACGCAGCGACGAGTTCGAGCACTTCGAGTCGTTTATCGCCGACAAGCCCTGGCGACCGCTGATGGTCGAGGAACAGGTCTGTTGTCCAGAACTCGGGATCGCCGGGACCGTAGACGCCGTCTTCGAAGATCGCGACGGCGCGATCATCATCTGTGACTGGAAGCGCGCCAAGAAGATGAAATTCGATAATCGCTGGCAGAAGGCACGGCCTCCGATCGAACACCTCGACGACTGCGATCTCAGCAAGTACAGCCTACAGCTGTCTCTCTATCGACACCTGTTGCGGGAGAGGATCGGGGAGCGCAGCGTTTCGTTACGTCTTGTCAACTTCACCGATCGTCATAACGAGATCCCGATCCGCGAACACCACGACGAGGTTCAGGCGTTACTTCAGACCGGAACCAGCGGATGACGTAGTTCGCTCTGGCCGGAGGTCTCAAGGGCCTCCGCACCCCGGGTCGTTAGACGAAGACCATCGGCATCCCGGGATATCCAGTCCTTCGCCAGCAGGCGCGAGACGACCCGGTCGAACCTACCGCGGGGCCACGAGAAGCGCTGGACGAGGACGTCCAGCGGCATTGGTCGTCCCGAATCCATGTGCAGCAGCATCAGTTGTTCGGCCATCGCCCAACCGAGTTTGCGATGAACACGCCAGCGTCCGAGAACACCGTGTTGACCCGAGAACGTGAGAGAGAAGAGAAAGACGATGCCGGTTGCCAATGCGATCGAGCCGGCGATTGACGCGTCCCACCAACGGGCCAGGAAGTAGCCACCGATCGCCGACAGGACGCCGAAGCTGACCGCAAGAGTCAGGAGGATGTTCAATCGATCGGTCCACAGGTACGCCGCCGCAGGAGGAACCACGAGGAGGGCCAGCACGAGGATCGCACCGACCGACTCGAACGCTCCGACCACCGTCAATGAGACGGAACTCATCAGCAGGTAATGCACGAGAATCGGCGAGAACCCCAACGTCGCGGCAAGCTGCGCATCGAAGGTCGTGAGCTTGAGCTCCTTGAACAGAAGTCCGACGAACAGGAGGTTGACGAGTAGGATCGCTCCATTGATCCACAGAGCCTTCGGGCCAAGTACCACATCGCGATAGATGACGAGGTCCAGGGGCGAGTAGGCAATCTCACCGTAAAGCACGCAGTCGAGATCCAGGTCTACCTGCCCGGCATAACGGCTGATGAGGATGACGCCGATAGAAAACAGGGCGGGGAAGACGACACCGATGGACGCATCTTCCTTCAGGCGTCGGGTTCGGAGGAACATCTCGACGAGGAACACGGTGACGACACCGAGCGCACCGGCACCGATGACCATCGGTAACGGAGAGCGATCACCGGTCATCAAGAATGCAATCACGATTCCCGGCAGCACGGCGTGGCTGATCGCATCCCCCAGGAGGGCCATGCGTCGTAGGACAAGAAACGTTCCGACGATGGCACACGAAGCCGCCGCAACCGAGGCCACCAGCAGGATGACGATCGTCGAACTCATGCCGCTCTCCGGGGTGGGATCGGTTGGCCGTGGGGATCAATCCCGGGATAGCCGAGACGCTCGTCGAGTAGGGCCACCGCCTCTTCATCGAGGGCATGCTCCATCAGGTCGGCATCCCGATGGACGTGGTCGCTCGCAAGATCCAATTTCCGGGTGAGGTAGGTCTCCCACAGTCGATGCTTGCGGACGATGCTCTCGGCTTGCAGTAGACCGTCGGGTGTGAGTCTCATGCCGGCGTTCGTTCGTTCGAGCAGTCCGCGACGTCGCAGCGCACGGGCAACACGCAGGAGTCGTGACGCTCCCTGGCCACGCATTCCGGTGAGAAGGTTGATCGAGACCTCGGAGGTCCAGTCTTCACCGGGTGACTCACCCCAACGATAGAGGTCCTTCAGTAGGTTCTCGCGTCGAATGCGTTGAGCGACGGTTCGCGCGCGCAAGGACGACCACAAGATGCCCCGGGATCGGCCGAATAGGATCGAGAGCACAAGGGCACCGCTACTACAGAGGACGATCACCGGTCCCGTCGGCATCGATGCCGCCGAAGCGCTCCACAGGGCGCCGAGTGCTCCGGAGCCTCCGCCGATCACGACGGCAAGAAACAACATGACCCCCAGCCGTTCCGTCCACTGTCGCGCGGCCGCCGCTGGAGTGATCAGCGTCGCGACGACGAGAACGACGCCCACGGTCTGGAGTCCGATGACGACGACGGTCACCAGGAGCGTCGTCATGAGAATCTCGAGCCAGCGGACCGGTGTTCCCAGGCTGGCCTGAAACTCTCGGTCGAAACAGAGAAGCTTGAACTCCTTGTAGAACAGCCACGTCAGCACGAGGACGATGGCGACGAGCACTCCCATGACCCTGAGGTCTCTCGGCATCAGCGTCGCCGCCTGACCAAACAGGTACTTGTCCAGGCCGGTCTGATTCCCCATCGGCATCTTCTGGATCACGGTCAGGAGGACGATTCCGCCGCCGAAGAAGACCGAGAGTACGATGCCGATGGAAGTGTCCTCCTTGATGCGGGAGTTCCGCACGATCGCCAGGATGATCAACGCCCCGAGCAACCCCGCGACCAGGGCACCGGCCAGAAGTACACCCGGCGACTTGGATCCCGTAAGCAGGAACGCAAGACAGACGCCCGGAAGTGCCGCGTGGGCCAGGGCATCGCCGAGGAGGCTCTGTCGTCGCAACAATGCAAACGAACCCAACAGTCCGCCAGCGACCCCTAGAAGGCTGGCGCCGATCAGCACGTTACGCGCAGAGAATCCGAGTTCGAACATCAGTCCTTCCCCGAGTGCTCCCGAAGTGTGGGACCCGCAGAGGAACGTCGCATCAATGCTTCCGTGGCCTGGGTGAGAACCGTCAGACGCCCGCCGTAGGTTCTCTGGAGGTTTTCGGTCGTGAAGGTCGTATCGACAGGGCCGGATGCGACGAGACGCATGTTGAGCAGCACGACATGATCGAAGTATTCGGCGACGGTCTGCAGATCGTGATGGACTGCCACGACCGTTCTTCCCTCGGCACGTAGTTCGTGCAGGAGTTCGAGAATCGCACGTTCCGTAGTCGCGTCGACGCCTGCAAACGGTTCATCCATCAGGTAGAGGCGCGCATCTTGTGCCAACGCTCTCGCGAGGAACACGCGCTGCTGTTGTCCACCGGAGAGTTGGCTTATCTGGCGGTCCGCGAGTTCGCGAATCCCAACCTGATCCAGGCATTGGAGTGCCGCGTCTCGATGCAACCGATTGGGTCGACGAAACCAGCCGAGTTGGCCGTAACGCCCCATCAGGACGACGTCGAGCGCGCTTGTCGGAAAGTCCCAATCGACGGACTCTCGTTGGGGCACGTAGCCGACCCAGCTGCGACGGGTCCCGGCCGATTCACCGAAGATCTTTACCCACCCGGTGATGGGCTTCAGGAGTCCCAGCACCGCCTTGAGCAGCGTCGATTTCCCCGCGCCGTTGGGTCCGACGATGGCGATCAGACGACCCTCGGGAAGCGTGACGTCGATGTCCCACAGGACCGGCTGGGTGCCATATGCCACGGTCAGGTCATGGACTTCGACGGCGGGGGAGGCGTGTTCTGGGAGTGGGGTCATTGGAGAGCCTCGACGATTGTGTTGACGTTGTGTCGAACCATGCCGATGTAGGTTCCCTCGGGGGACCCTTCGGCACCCATGGCGTCGGAGAAGAGTTCCCCGCCGATCTCCACATCGGCACCTCGGGCGCGACAGGCAGCCTGCACCGCCTCGATGGCCCGCCGGGGGACGCTGGTCTCCACGAAGATCGCATCGATGCCACTATCGACGACGATATCCACCACCCGTTCCATATCCTTCAGTCCGGCTTCGGCCAGAGTCGAGAGTCCCTGAAGACCGACAACACGAACGCCGTAGCGCTCGCCGAAATAGCCGAACGCATCGTGGGCGGTTACGAGGATTCGGCGAGACTCCGGAATGGATTCGATCCGATCCTTGGCCCAGCTATCCAATTCCAGAAGTGCCTGGCGATAGCTCTCGGCGTTGGCGCGAAACGTCTCCGCGTGTTCGGGTCGAAGCTCTACGAGGGCCTCTGCGATGAACGTCAGGGTCCGACTCCAGAGCTCGACATCGAACCAGATGTGGGGGTCGTACTGACCAAGAAACTCCGGAGGTTCGCGGAGTCGTTCCTCGGGTAGTTCGCCACCGACGGCGACGATCGGTCGACGCGAGGCCAGCTTGACCAGGATGTCGGTCATCTTGCCTTCCAGATGAAGACCATTGTAGAGGATCAGGTCTGCGTCGCCGAGCCTCTGCACATCGCCTTCGCTGGCCTTGAACAGATGGGGGTCGACACCCGGCCCCATCAAGGTCTCGACGTTCACCGCATCACCGCCGACGATCGCCGCGGCGTCCCCGATCATGCCGGTGGTGGCGACGATCTTGAGCGGTCCGTCACCGGCTGCCCGGTCCGTGGGGTCGCTGGCACAACCGGTGACCAACGCGACAACTGCAATCGTGAGTACGGCTTGGATAGTTTTTGACATGTCAAAATATTAATACCGGGAGATGAAAAGATCAATGGGGCGCGAACCCGCTATCCGCAACAAACGCAAAATCTTACTAACTTCTCGACCCATTTCGGCTTAGATGATGGGTAGCACATTCGGGCCCCCGGCCGTCTCGCGCACACGGGGCCAAGAGGGGGGAAGCATGAAGACAACCTGGAAACGGGCTCGACGGGTCGTCGAGTTGTCGATTCTGATCATTCTGTGCGCCTCGCCGCTGCTGGCGGGAGGCATCGCCGTCCGCTCCGTCTCGCTGACGGACAACGGCGACAACGATGGGTTTGCCGACACCCTCGAGACGGTATCCGTGAACGTGACGGTCGAGAACACCAGCGGTCAGTCCCTGACCAACGTGACGCTCCGTCTCTACGAACTGCAGTCGGAACTTGGCTGCCTGACCACCAACACCATCTTGGTCGGAAACCTTCCCAGCGGCGCGGTGGTCCAGACGACGGCCGGCGCGGTCTTTACCGTTGCCGATGTGGATCGTGCGACTCTCGGTCTTGGACCGTTTGACGACCTATCGGTGGAGTTCAAGGTCACGGCCGATTCCAATCAGGGACCCGTGGCGGTGTACTCGCCGAAACTGCGTCTCGATCTTGACCTGAACGTCAGCGGGGGTTCGGGGAGCACGTCCTACTTCGAGAGCTTCGAGGACGGCATGGGGTCGTTCGAGGTGGACAACATCGACGCCGGTCACGGCACTCTGGCCGATTCGGATGGTTACCGCTGTCAGTACAACGACCCTGCGGCGCCCAACTCCAACAGTGGCCCCAGCAACGCCAATTGTCATATGGGTCCGACTCCCGAATTCGTGGACGGCGAGATCTGGGGTCTCAGTGGACCGGCCTTTTCACCGGCCGGGGGGCGGGGCTTCAGCGGATTCCACTCGCTCTTTTACGGCATCGATCTGGGACCCCCGCTGAACTGGACGACCCCGCTGGCCTCCCTCGAGGCGGCACGCATGAGTCAGCCGGTGCATATCGCCGCCGATGCGGTAGAACCCACCTTGATCTTCAAGCATCAGTCGAGTTTCGCCGACAGCCGGGCCTTTGCGCTCCCCTACCGCCGGACCTATGACGCTGGAGTCGTGATGATCCAGGTGGCCGACGATCAGGGCGACCCTGCAGGACCCTGGTTCAAGGTCGATCCCTACCGGAACCCCTACGACCAGCAGAACCACCCTCACATCTCTAATTGCGGTTTTGACCCGATCGATGATGGGAGTACGGAGGATGACTATTTTGCGCCGACCCATCCGGACCGGCGTTACGGTCGTTCGTCGACCTGCTACCCCGAGTTCATCTTCGCCAACATGGGAGACACCCAGAACACCTACGATCCGGCCAACCTGGGGCTGGCCGACGGACCGGGACTCCAGGGTCTGTGGGGGATCGGGACATGGGTCGAATCTCGCGTCGACCTCAGTCGTTATCGTGGGAGATCCATTCGAGTCCGCTACCTGGCCAGCACGCTGGAGGGGAATGTCGCCCTCGCGGAGACCTGGGAGGAAATCTTTCCCGGCTTGAACCCGGTACCCGGAGACGACGGCTGGTGGGTCGATGACGTCGAGATCACGGAGCTGGTGACGACGCCGCCCACAGTCATCGTCGATAGCAGCGATAACAGTGGCCTCCCGCCGCTAGGCGGCAACGACGCCGATTCCGACGGTCGTCCCGACGCCTGTGACAACTGCCCGAGCGTTGCCAACGCCGACCAGTGGAATGCGGACAGTGATGAGGTAGGCGACAGCTGTGACTTCTGCCCCCTCAATCCCGACAATTCCGACCCGGACATGGATTTGATCTGTAGTACCGACGACAACTGTGAACTCGTTTCAAATCCCGATCAGATGGATCTTGACAGCGATGGTTGGGGCACCGTCTGCGACTGTAACGACGCCGACGCCGGCACCAATCCTGATCAGTTCGAGTCGAACGACGGCATCGACAACGATTGTTCTGGAGACACCGACGAGATCGACGGCGTCACCGGTTTCCTGGATCCCGGTGGAGATCCGACGCTCCTGTCATGGTCCGCCCAGGCAAACGCCGCCCGTTACCAGATCCAACGATCAACTCACGCCGATTTCTCGACCGGTTGCACGCCGTTCAGTTCGTTCTCCAATAGCTTCACGGATACGGACGTTCCGGCTTCCGGGACGGTGTTCAACTATCTGGTGCGATCCGTCATTCCGAACCCCGGTAGCTGGGGCCTGGATTCCGACGGTGTGGAACGGATTCTGGTCTGCGCGCCGTGATGATCAGCTGCAGTCGAGTGCGTCGAGAGCTTCTCGACTCACGATCGCCGGCGGCTGGCCGCAGCGGTTGCGGCCTCGGATGAGATAGAAATAGCCATCCCCGACCGACGGGTTCGGTCGGGGGTCTAGGTGCATCGCCGCCGGAAGGCCGGACTCGACGCATGTCGAACCGGCGACGCCCGTCGTCGTCAATGTCGAGAGGTCTCCGCCCAGAACGTCGTAGACAATGCCGTCGCCGACCGACGGGGCCTGGTCGGTCCAGGTGAGGGTCGTCGCAAACGGATCGACGACGACGAGATCCACCGTCGCCGTCGGGACCGCCCAGGCGCCCCCATCGTCGCCGGCACAATCGTCGAGATTCAGAACCGCGTCCTGGTCACGGTCGCCACCAAGGCGGGTTCCCGCGCCAAGCGTGGCGCAGGTAAAGGTGATCGGTCCGCCGGCGCCCTCTCGCAGCGATTGGGATGACAACGGTGGATCGGCCATCGCGTCAGGGACCCACTGCGAGTTGTTCAGGTGGTAACTCCGCGAAACACCACCAACCACGGTCGTCGCATACAGTTCGCAATGACGCCCGACGTTGGCCAGATCTCCAAGCGACAGCAGCGTCGTCAACGTCAGCTCGTCGGCCGCCGATCCGGTAGGCGGCGTTCCGGCCGGGACGGTCACCTGAACGCCCACCGACGGTTTGATGGACGTCGGGAAATGGAACATGAAGCTGACGATGTCACGAACTTCCTGGGCCTGGTCCGTCGCGGACAGCGTAAAGACGTTGGACGAGAAGAAGCGGAACATGTCCGGGAACGCACCGTCGTGGGAATAGCCGAACCCGTTGGCGGTATCGATGGGGGACGCAGCCGGTGGCGGCAACAGTGGGCCAAGCTTGTCGTACATGTTGCGCAGATGCGGGATCTTCAGGTCGCTGTGCAGACTCCCGTCGGCGGTTCCGAAGAACAGCGCGGCGGCATCCGACGAGACGGGATCGACGGGAGTCACGCCGTTCAGTTTTCCTCCACCGGCGCCGAATGGATGGCTGTGACACGCCACGCAGGGCTGACCTGCATCCGTGGATGCCGTGTCAAAAAGAAGAGCGCCCTCGGTGGGATTTCCCGAGTGGGAGGAGCCGTAAGCGAGGACCTGGCAACCCGGATCTCCGGCACGGGTGCCGCACGGAGTCGTGTCGTCGATGTTCCGGAACGGGTTCGGCGGGAACGACATGGCCAGAGCGAACTGCCTGAAGCTCTCCATATCAACCGCACTCAGTCCCGCAGCCTTTCCGTTGATCGGGCCGATGTCGGCGGTGCCCATCAGGTCGGGGAATGCCCCATTGAAGTCGTTCATCGTCGCCCGGTCGCCACGCCAGTGCAGCGGCTCCAACATGCCGCGCAGGGTCTGGGTCACCATCGGGCCCTTCTGGGGATCGAAGCCGTCGTGGGCCGCGCAGACCGCGGAATCGCACTCCACCGGTTGCCCACCCTGTGGCACGACGAAGCGAACGTTGTCCAGCGGCTCGTCATACGACACGAACGATCCGGCGGGGTTGCCAAGGTCCCATCCGAGTCCATCCATGTCGCCGGAGAGGTGACAACTGGAACAGGCGGCGTCGCCGTGACCGGATCCGATGATGGCGTCATAGAGGAACCGACGTCCGTTCCGGGTCGACGGAGAACTGGGGTCATGTAGATCGACGGTTAACTGGACCGTCATCGTGGATGCCTGGACTACCGTCAGCGAGTGGGAGATGCGGTTGAGGACGTACAAACGATCATCGTCCGAGTTCAGCGCGACGCCTGTAGGTCCCTCGCCAACCTCCACCACCGCAGGTGCCGCTCGATCCGCCCCGAAGATACAGGCGGCTGTCGTGCAGGTTCCGTCTACCCGAAACAGCTTCCGCGTGCCGATGGCGGTCAGGTAACCGACGGATCCATCGGCCTTCCACGTCATCATTCCCGGCTGCGAGATGCTGGCCGTTCGTTCCGCGACGTTGTTTGCAGGATCGCTGTTGCGATCGATATGGGCGTTCAGGTCGATGATGTTGACCGAGTTGCTGTCCAACGGATCCACGACCGTCAAGCGGTTGTCGACCACATGCCCCTGAACTCCTAACGGGTGTTCGAAGCGGACATGATTCCGCGCTTCGGTATTGGGGATGTAGATCTTCTGATTCGTCGGGTGAACCGACACATCGAACAGCGATGTTCCAAGGTGGGCCACATCGGTGATCGCCATGGTGGTCGCGTCGATGATGAAGAGGTCCTTGTCGGGCAGTCGGTACGGGAGGCAGTCGTTCCAGGATGTGCCATCGTCGTCCGTCCACTGGCCCCCCACGTCATCCCAGCGAACGATCAGTCCTACCGGGGGAAACTCTGCGGGGTTCGCGCTGGCCGGAGGGTCGGTCAGTGCCGGATTGCGGACGATTCCGGTTGGTAGCGCGGGGTACGCCGGAGGTGTTGAGCTGCAGGCGAAGTCGCGAAGGCCCAGTGCCGTCAACCTTGGCCCGTTGAGGTTTGTGTTGTTGCCGTTGAAGATGACAGCGGAGCTGACCACCGTTGTCTGGTTGCCGGACCGCAGGGTGACGGCGTAGATCTCCGAACCGCTGGCCGAGCGCGCGAGCGCACGCACGTCCCGGCTGAACAACGTGACGACCGTGGGGGCCGCGTCGAGATTGGCGAGGGTGTAACGCTTGACCGCGTCTTCCTGCGACACCGCCACGAACGCGTGGGTCGCCGTGAACACGACATCTGTCGGTTCGTCGCCGACGCTGAGCGTCCGGGTGACCACGCCGGTGGACAGATCGACGATGCTGACGCTATCGGACAGGTTGTTGACGACCCATGCCTCGGTCTCCGTCCGCGCGGCGACCGTGACCGGTTCCAGGCCCACGGGAATCGTGCGCTCGGCTGTTAGGCTTCCATCGTCTTCCACGACGAACACTTCGAGAAGTGCATCGGGTGTGTTCACGACCAACAGCCGGGTGTTCAAGGGTGTCAGCGCGATGGGGTGGACGTGGGATGACTCAAAATTGACGTACGACGCCGACGTGAAGAACCAGGGGAAAAGCAGGAGAGCGACACACGCAGCCGATCGAGGTCTCTTGAAGAATCGCATGGTCTCTCCTATACGCCGATACTTGCAGTTCTGCAGCGCGCGGCCGCCCACGTTTCTCGATATTCTAATGCAGTCAGGCGTTTTGCGGGGTCGTGCCCGCGGTGGGCTGCGGTGGGATGGTCCGCGCACCGTCGGATCTCGTCTATAATTCCGGCCTCACTTCGGAGGAGTTCACCATGTGTTGCGATGCTCGACCCTTGACCCGATTTCTGTTAGCCGTGCTGATCGTCGTGGGTCTCGCACCTGTCGCCGCCGCCTCTGAAGACTGGAGTCAGTTTCGGGGACCCGCTGCCGAGGGACGCGGCACCGGTCTGACCGTTGAGCCCGTCGAACTGGGCATGCAACTGGAGTGGCGTCAGAAGCTCGGCAGTGGTTACTCCTCGGTCGTGGTTGCCGACTCGAGGGTCATCACGCAGTACGCGGACGGGACGTCCGAGCTCACCGCGGCCTTC
Source organism: Acidobacteriota bacterium (assembly GCA_029861955.1). Classification (NCBI taxonomy): domain Bacteria; kingdom Pseudomonadati; phylum Acidobacteriota; species Acidobacteriota bacterium. Next base: position 142,533 of record JAOTYK010000002.1, on the reverse strand, counting down.
AACAGCAGAACGGGCGAGTCACTCTGGAGCTACACGATCGAGCCGCAATACGCCGGCCACGATGGATCCCACGATGGCTCGCTGTCGACGCCGCTGATTCTCGGCGACACCGTCTACGGCGTCAGTCCGGCCGGGAAACTGTTCGCACTTGACGCAACCGATGGCAAGCAGCGATGGGTCGTGGATCTGGCCGCCAAGTTCGAGATCGGCGCCCCGTTCTACGGCTTCGGCGGCTCCCCGATCGCCGTCGGCGACACGATCGTCGTTCAGGCGGGAGCCGGGAAAGGCGCGATCTACGCCTTCGCCGCCGCCGACGGTGAGTTGCGCTGGAGAGCCGGCGAGGACCGGATGCAGTACCAGACGCCGACGGTGACTCGGCTCGACGGCAAGACGGTCGTCGTGGCGGTCGGCATGACCAAACTCTGGGGTGTTGACGCGACCGACGGTGACGTTCTGTTTCAGCAGGAACATGGGGGCGGCGGAGGTGGCTACGGGGCGAGCTCGGCGACGCCGGTCCCGGCGGGAGATGGACGGATCTTCGTCTCCCACAAGGACGATGCATCGGCCATGTACTCGGTCGCGAAGAGCGACAACGGTTATTCGGTCGAGACGCTCTGGGAGAACAACGGTATCCGTCATAGCTACAACACACCGGTCTATCGCGATGGTTTTCTCTATGGTCACAGCAGCCGATTCATGACCTGCCTTGACGCGGCCACCGGTGAGGCGATGTGGAAGACTCGAGAGCCGGGTGACGGGTACACGATGTTGGTGGACGATTTCGTCGTCATCTTGACCCGCGAGGGCAGTGTTCACCTGATCGAGGCGAGTTCTGAGTCTTACAAGGAACTGGCGGCCGTTGAGGTGTTCGACGACCTGGCGTGGTCCCCGCCAAGTTTCGCCGCTGGGCGAATCTACGCGCGTAGCCTGGGAAGCCTGGCATCCGTCAACATCGTCAACGGCGGGACCCGTCTCGCGGTCACCGATCACGAGAATACTCGAATCGTCGGATCGAAGTTCGCGAGATTCCTGACCCGGCTCGAGGCAGCCGACGACCCGAACACCCTGGCCCGTCAGTGGGTCGAGGCACAGGAGCAGTTTCCGATCGTCGAGGACGGCTGGGTTCATTTCGTCTACTACGGGGAGGCCACCGACGTCGCCGTCGGAAGCGACCTCATCGGCATCGCCGCCGAGAAATCGATGAACCGCGTAAAGGGGACAGATTTATTTTTCGCGTCGATCCGCCTGGAGAACGACGCTCGCGCCAACTACATCCTGTTCAAGGACTACGAACAGGTTCTCGACCCTCGCAATACTCGTGTCGCACGTACCGCCGCGATCGGTGCCGATATGGAGCTCTCATTCGCCGGGCAGTGGATGGAGATGTCCTGGTTCTCGATGCCGGATTGGAAGGAGCCCGTTCATCTGACGGCCGCGTCGGAAGAGCGCAACGGCCTCGTGAAGGATCACGCGTTCAAGAGCGAGCAGCTGGCTGCCGATGTCGCGACGCAGGTCTACCTGCCACACGGGTACGAAGAAGGCGACACGCGGTATCCGGTACTCTATTTTCACGGTGCCTCCGGAGCTCTCGACGAGGGCGGGTGGGCGCAGAGTCTCGACAACTTGATCGGACAATCGGTGGAGCCGATGATCGTCGTCTTCATCGGGCCGGTGCGAGCTCCACAGCCGGCGTACGCGAAGATGATCGGTGAAGAGTTGATCCCGAACATCGACGCGATGTTTCGAACAGTCGCGGAGCGAGACTCTCGCGCCAGCGTGGGGAACAACTTCTCGGCCGTCGGAGCGTTGTTCTCGACGTTCATGAATCCAGACCTGATCGGCAAGGTCGCGACGCAATCCGCCTTTGTGACGGAGTTCGGGTGGCTACCGTTGCAACCGGTATTGGATGGTCTGGAGCGCCACGACTTCTCACTCTACGTGGACTGGGGTCGCTATGACCTGCGGAGCGACCACGAGAATTGGGACCTCTCGGATGCCAATGCGACCATGGTAGAGGCGTTGGACAAGAGGGGCATGAAGGTCCACGGCGGGCAGGCCAACGACGGGGCAGGCTGGCCGAGTTGGCGGAATCGAACCGACGCACTTCTGAAGGCGTTGTTCCCCATCTGAGCTGTTCGGAATCGAACAGTCCTGTCCGCGATCGATCAGTCCATGACCTGAAACGCCCGGAAATCGGGTCGAAAACCTGGCACGCCGGTTGCAAATCCGTAATCCCGGAGGCAACCGATGGACCGCGAAATCGACATCAGTATTCGCCGCGGACGGGTCCGACGACGGGTCGTCGTGGGGCTCCTGGTCGCCGGCAGTCTGGTTGCGACGGTCCTCCTTGCTGCCGAGTGGTTGCGTCCTTCGGTGCATCGTTCCCGCGTTCGGTTTGCAACCGTTGAGCGGGGGGGATTCGAGGCGACGGTCCAGGCGTCGGGGACCGTGGTTCCGGCATCGGAGCGAGTTCTCTCCAGTCCGGCAGAAGTTCGTGTCGAGCGTGTGTTACGACGACCGGGCGAGCGCGTCGAGGCGGGCGAACCGATTCTGGAGCTGGACACCGGAGATATCGAACTGCGGCTCGACGCGATCGACGACCGCCTCCAGAAGAACAGTAGCGAGCGCACGCAGAAGACCGTTCAGCACGAGGACCGGGTCGCCGCACTTCGGAGTCAGATCCAGATTCAGGAATTGGATCTAGAGATCGTCCGATACAAGCTGGACCAATCGCGTCGCCTGTTTGCCGAGGGCCTCGTCTCCGAAGAGGGGTTCAAGCAGGCCGAGGTTGAGGTGCGTCGCGCGGAAATCCAACTCATCCGCAGCCAGGAGGAGGTTGTCTCCGTCGAGCGTGGCTATGTGGCAGAGCTGCAGAGGATGCAGTTGGACGCCGACTTGCTCGTCAAGGACCGCCGGGAAATCGAGCGACAGCTCGAACTGGCAACGACACGGTCTCCCGTCGACGGAGTGTTGACATGGGTCGCCGATGAAGTCGGGTCGACGATCGCAACCGGTTCAGTCCTTGCACGTATCGCGGATCTTCGATCGTTCAGAGTCGAGGCCACTGTCTCCGATGCCTATGCCCCGCGATTGAAGATCGGACAACTCGTGCGCATCGGGTTCGCAGGTCAGACTCTTGACGCGACGCTGTCGTCGATTCTCCCGACCATCGAATCCGGCGTGCTGTCGTTCGAGGTTGCCCTCGAGAACGCCGATCACTCGGCCCTTCGACACAACCTCCGCGTCGACGCGATCGTCGTCACGGACAGCTCCAGCGATACGCTCGTCGCTCCGCGCGGTCCGTACATCCAGCGTGGCGGGCTCGAGCACAAGGTCTTCGTCGTTAGGGGAGATCGCGCCTACCGCACCGAGGTGCGATTCGGTCGCTCGGGTCACGACTTCTACGAGGTGCTTTCCGGTCTGGAGGAAGGTGACTCGATCATCGTTTCGGATATGCGTTCTTCCCTTCATGCAAGGGAACTACGAGTCAAGTGAGGGGTCCCATGCAGGTCGTTCAATCGACGGAGGCAGTGTCATGATCAACTTTCAAGCCGTCAGCAAGGTCTATCAAACCGACCGCATCGAAACGCTGGCGCTCGACAGCATCGATGTCGAAATCGGCAAGGGCGAGTTCGTGTCCGTGATGGGGCCCTCCGGCTGCGGAAAGTCGACTCTTCTCAATCTCATGGGTCTGCTTGACGCACCGACGTCGGGAAAGATCACCTTCGGCGGTGAGACGATCGAGGACTACAGCGATCGAAGACTGGCTCGTCTCCGCAACGAAAAACTTGGATTCGTCTTTCAGGAATTCCATCTCATCAACGACCTCAAAGTGCTCGACAACGTCGAGTTACCTTTGCTTTACCGTACTTCGAGCAGCGGTGAGCGAAAAGCCCGAGCGTTGAAGGCTCTGGATCGGGTGGGCCTGTCTTCACGGGTCCATCACTTCCCGTCGCAGCTGTCGGGAGGACAACAGCAAAGAGTGGCGTTGGCACGTGCCATCGTCGGCGAGCCTGATGTTCTCCTTGCGGACGAGCCAACCGGAAACCTCGACAGTCGGATGGGTGCGGATGTCATCGAGATGCTGCAGGAATTCAATCGGGAGGTTGGCACCACGATCGTCATGGTGACCCACGACGCGGAGATGGCTGCGAAGACCCAGCGCACGCTGCGGATCTTCGATGGCCGTCAGGTTCAGTAGGAATAGACGATGATCAAGAACTACCTGAAAATTGCGATCAAGGTCCTGATGCGGCGCAAATTCTACACGCTGGTCAGCCTCTTCGGCATCTCGTTCACCCTGCTGATCCTGAACGTGGCCGTCGCGTTCATGGACAACTTCTTCTCGTCGGACTCACCGGAGAGTCGCCTCGATCGCGTGCTGTCGATCGAGCATGCCCGAATGTACGGGGAGAGTTGGAGCACATCCGGGTCGCCCGGATTCGCGTTATTGGAAAAGTACGCGCAGGACCTTCCCGGTGTCGAAAAGATGTCGATCTCGACCCGGCAGCAACCCGTCACAGCGTTTGTGAAGGGCGAGAAACTTCAGCCGTCGATGCGACGGACCGACGCCAACTACTGGGAAATCCTCGACTTCGAGTTTGTCTCCGGCGCACCGTACACGGCGAGCGACGTAGACGCGGGAAACTCGCTAGCGGTTATCAACCAGGCAACAGAGACCCGTTTCTTCGATGGGAAGCCGGCACTCGGTGAGGTGCTTCGAGTCGACAACCAGGCGTTTACCGTCGTGGGTGTCGTGCGTGACGTCGGGTACATGAGAGCGCTCGCTTTCAGCGAGATCTGGGTACCGCTGACAACGGCAAAATCCACCGCGTATCGAGAGCGATTACGAGGGGGGATGGTCGGGATCTTGCTGGTCGATCATCCTTCGAGCTTTGCGGGAGTCAAGGAGGAGTTTGCCAGCCGTCTTGCCGACGCCGAACTCCCCGATCCCGTCAAGTTTCACTCGCTGGAGGCTTCTGCGTTCACTCGATTCGAGCATGTGGCCAGTGAGTTTCTTGATTCGCGGTTTGAGGATCCTTCAACCGGACTCATGGCGTTGATTTTCTCTTTCGGCGGACTCCTCTTCATGCTCCTTCCGGCACTGAATCTCGTCAACCTGAGCCTGAGTCGAATCCTGGAACGCGCGTCGGAAATCGGCGTGCGCAAGGCGTTCGGGGCGTCGTCCTGGACCCTGGTGGGTCAGTTCCTGACCGAGAGTATCGTTCTGACAATGCTCGGCGCCCTGATCGCTTTGGGTTTGTCCGCGGTCGCACTGCCGCTGATTAGCAGCCTCGATGCGATTCCCTACGTGGACTTGACCTTCAATCTTCGTGCGTTCCTGTACGGACTACTTGTCGCTCTCATGTTCGCGATCGTCTCGGGGACGTACCCCGCCTGGAGGATGTCACGCATGCATCCTGTACAGGCGCTACACGGGAGATCGGCATGATTCGTCATCTGCTCAAGCTCGTCTGGAACCGCAAGCGAACCCATCTCCTCATCGTTGCGGAAATGTTCCTGTCGTTCATCGTCGTGTTCGCGCTGCTGGTAACCGGCCTGCATTTCTTTCGCCTGTACCGGATTCCGATGGGATTCGATCACGAGAATGTTTGGAGGATCTCAGTGGATCGCGAGTCAGCACGAGAGGAATGGGGCGTCGAGGAGGCTCAGATGTTCCGTCGACTCCATCGCGAGTTGGAGTCGATGCCGGAAATACTCTCTGCGGCTTCGGCGGACAACAGTCCGTTCAGCGGCTCCCAGTCGACGACGGTTTGGGAGCAGGGCGGCAGTGACATCCGGACCGAGGAGGCCACCGCGTCCAGCCAGTATCTGGAGACCCTCAAGCTTGAGCTTATCGAAGGACGCTGGTTTGAACCCGGAGATCACACGCTGAACTGGCAGCCGGTCGTTATCGATCAACGGCTCGCTGAGCAACTCGTGGGCGATGGCGACGCGCTGGGGTTCGTGCTCGACCCCGGCAATGGCGTGATCGAACGGCGGGTCATCGGTGTGATCACGGGGTTTCGGCGCGGCGGGCCGTTCGCCGCGCCGATGGCATTCATGTTTCGGCCTGCACTCGAGGAGAGCGATACGGCCCCGCACATGAGTCGGTTCGTTATTCGCCTGGTGGAGGGGACCGGCGCTGAGTTCGAGGAGCGAATGATCGATCGTCTGCAATCCATTGCGCACGGATGGACTTTCACGACCCGTACTCTGGAGAATCAACGCAAGGCCAAGATCCAGGAGAGGATGGTCCCGTTGGCGATCGTGGGTACCATTGGCACATTCTTGCTTATCATGGTCGTTCTCGGGCTGACCGGAGTGATGTGGCAAAATGTCGTCCGCAGAACAAGAGAGATCGGTCTACGCCGCGCGACCGGAGCGCATCGTTCATCGATCCACCGCCAGATCGTACTGGAGGTCGTCATCACGGCATTGTTCGGAGTTCTTCTTGGAGTCGCATTGGCCGCTCAACTTCCCATCATTGGCCCATTCACGATGGTGCCCGTCGCCGTCGTGATTCAGGCGATCGTGGTCTCGACGTTGTTCTTGCTGACGGTTGCCGGTCTGTGCGGGCTCTATCCCGGACTAAGCGCGACCCGGATCCTTCCGGCGGAGGCACTACATTACGAATAGGCTTTCCATCCTGATCGTCGACGATGACGAGTCGGTGACCGCCACGCTCAGCATGCTGCTGAAGCAGAACGGTCACCTGTCGAAGACCGCTTCGAACCCCACGGACGCCCTGGCGGTTCTGAGCGACGGCGACGTCGATCTTGTACTGCAAGACATGAATTTCTCGCGGGCGACAACCGGCGAGGAGGGCATGGAACTCCTCCGCGAGATCAAGTCCATGCGTCCCCACCTTCCCGTCATCCTGATCACCGCGTGGGGGTCGATCGCCCTGGCCGTCGAAGGGGTCAAGGCCGGCGCCAGCGACTTCGTGACGAAACCGTGGTCCAACCAGCACCTTCTTCGCTCGATAGAGACGGCGGTCCATCTCGCCGAAGGTGTCGGGGAGACCGACCAGGATCAGACGCCGCCGCGGCGAGAGGATCTCGATCGCCAGTTCGATTTCTCCGGTCTGATGGGGAACGATCCGCAGTTACGCCGCATCCTCGATCTGATCGGGAGGGTTGGGCCGACCGACGCATCCGTCCTGGTCACCGGGGAATCGGGGACCGGCAAGGAGTTAGTCGCCGAGGCGCTCCACCGGAACAGCCGACGGAGCGACGGACCGTTCGTCAAGGTCAACCTGGGCGGCGTTTCATCGACGCTGTTCGAAAGTGAGATGTTCGGGCATGTGCGGGGCGCGTTTACGGATGCGCGCTCCGATCGATCCGGAAGGTTCGAGGTGGCTCAGGCCGGGACGATCTTCCTCGACGAGATCGGCGAACTTGACCTTGCGTCGCAGGTGAAACTGCTTCGAGTCTTGCAGGATCGGACTTACGAGGTCCTCGGGTCCAGCCGGACCCGTACCGTGGACGTCCGGGTGATCTCTGCGACGAATCGGGACCTGGCACTGGCCGTCCACGAGGGCGGTTTTCGTGAGGACCTGCTGTATCGGTTGAACCTGATATCGATCAAGCTACCGGCCCTCCGTGAGCGCGCAGGCGATATCCCGTTGTTGGCTCGGCACTTCCTCGACGGCTGTGCGACGGCCTACGGGCGCGGGGCACTAGCCCTGACCGACGCTGCCACACGTTGGCTTCAGCGGCAGCGCTGGCCCGGTAACGTTCGCCAGCTAAAGCAGACCATCGAACGCGCCGTACTCGTCGTCGATGGCGATCGGATTGAACAGTCGGACTTCGAGACGCTCGCATGTCTCGAGGCTGGAGAATCCGCACGGGGGACGCTTCCCGCACCGGGGTCGATGACGTTGAATCAACTTGAACGCGAGATGATCTCGAGTTGTATGCAGCACTACGACGGCAACATCTCTCACGTCGCAGAGGCTCTGGGCCTGTCCCGAGCCGCGCTCTATCGACGGCTCGAGAAGTACGGGCTGTCGCTGCCCGGATGACTCTCCGCCTCAAAATATTGACCTATCTCATCGCCCTGCATCTGCTGCTGGGCGTTGCCGTCTATTTCCTGGCCAAGAGCTCGCCGTGGTGGGTCGTCGGCGCGGAGATCACTCTGGTGATCTCGGTGGTCGTGTTCTATCGACTTCTAAGGGCATTCCTCTTGCCGCTCGACATGATCCGGACCGGAACGGAATTGATCCGCGAACGAGAGTTTGGATCGTACTTTCGACACGTCCGCCACCCGGAGATGGATCAGCTGATCGACATCTACAATCGAATGGTGGATCAGCTTCGAGAAGAACGACTAAAACTCGAGGAGCAGAATCTCTTCCTGGAGAAGGTGATGGAGGCATCGCCTGCCGGTGTGATCACCCTCGATCTGGATCAAAAAATCCAGCAATTGAACAGTGCTGCCGAACGCTTGCTTGGCGATCGACGCAAGGAGTGGATCGGCGCCCATCTATCCCAGCTTCCGGGGGTGTTTGCCAACGAGTTGCTGTCCCTGGGCGACGGTGGTTCGACGGTGGTCCAGCTTCACGGTCGACGCCGCTTGCGAATCCGCAGGGCGTCGTTCTACGACCGCGGCGTTCAACGGATCTTCTACCTGCTCGAGGAGTTGACCGATGAACTGCAGGCATCCGAGAAGGGCGCGTACGACAAGCTTATCCGGATGATGTCCCACGAGGTCAACAACTCGGTGGGTGTCGTCAAGTCGTTGCTGGAGTCGTGCGGGCACTACCGCGACCAGCTTCGCGACGACGATCGTCCTGACTACGATCGAGCCATCGAGGTGGCCGTCAATCGGCTCCTGAATCTGAGCTCGTTCATGAACGGTCTGGCAGCGGTCGTACGGGTTCCTCCTCCGGATTGCCATCCGTGCGATGTGGTCGCCCTGATACAGGACATCGTAAGCCTGATCTCGCCGGAGATCGTGCAACGTAATATTCGTCTCGAGTGGAATCCCCCGGCGAATCTTCCGGTCATCGACCTCGACAAGAACCAGATCGAGCAGGTGCTGGTCAACGTTCTTCGGAATGCGTTGGAGGCCATGGGCGAGGGCGGGACTCTGACGATCGGACTTGATCGTGAGCGGGGACGCACGGTTCTGGCCGTCCGTGACAGCGGTCCCGGCATCGAGGCAGACGTCGCGACCGAGATCTTTACCCCGTTCTTCTCGACGAAACGTGACGGGCAGGGAATCGGTCTGACCTTGAGTAGAGAGATTCTCTCCCAGCACGGCTACGATTTTTCGCTGGCCAACCATCGCGACGGTGGCGCGGAATTCAGGATCGTGTTCAGCGCGAGATAGTCGGCGCCAGGAAGCGGACCAGTTCTTCCGCGTTCTGTGCTGCGTCGTCTTCGCCAACACGGATCATTTCGGAAAGATACGAGGGTTCGAACAGGACCAGGCTGAGGAGATCGTTGGATCGTGTCTCCTTGGTGCCCGTGCCGCGAGCGAGAAACCGCAGGGCCCCGGGCGTGTCGTGCTCATGGGCACTTGCCAGAATTCCGAGATCGACCGACGGTCGTGTCGTTCGAAGATCGATCGGGCGAAGGTCCTTCTGTTGCTCGCCATCCAGCAGCGAGTTGATACGCTCGAGACGCAGGGCGTCGCCATCGAGCGCGTCAAGAAAGATCGAATTGAGGAGAACACCGGCGACCTGTGCCGGTGGGGGGTATCCGACGATTTCAGGGCGCTCGGCTTCCTCGACAGATCGATCGTATCGGGTCGAGATGGCGAGGATCCGATCGGCACCGAGATGAATCGCCGGAGAGAGCGGCGTCGTCAATCGCATTCCCCCGTCGCCATACCATGTGCCGTCCACACGCTCGGCGGGAAACAGGAACGGTAGTGCGGCCGAGGCCATGACATGACGGATGCCGATCTCGCACGACACTCCGATCCGGTGCGGTCGTTGCCAGCCATTCAGTTCTCGCCCCTGAACAAATGAGACCGATCGACCGGTTTCGTAGGAGCTGGCAAGAATGGCCAGGGCATGTAGCTCGCCTCGGTCCATCTTGTCGGTGACGCCGAGAAGCTGTCCATCTTCGCTTGGCAGCACCCGAGATAGCAGTGCGCGGAGTGGACTGTTATCGAGAAGACCGCGCGGGTCAGAAAAGCGACCGCCGCCACCCAGTTTGAGGATCCAATGCAGGCTACGTCGAAGGAGTCGATAGCCCCGGACGTCAAACACGTCAGAGGTCGTCAGTTCGGACCACAGTCGCGCGAGTTCCTCTGTCCGCTCACGAAAATTTCCGGGGATGGAGGCCAGGCCTGCGGCATTGATAGCACCTGCAGAAATCCCGACGATAATATCCACGCGTAGGTCGGGTAACAGCCGGCCCAGTCCGCGAAGATAGCCCGCCTGGTAGGCCGCCCGGGCACCACCGCCGTACAACAAGAATGCGAGTTCGTTCTTCACCTGAGACATCCGCCAGCGGGGACCATGGTACGCCAATTGAGATGACACGCGTATAGCAGCCGTCTCGTCGTATAGTGGTCGTCGGGCGAATCCATGAAGACAACGACCATCCAGATGATTCAGGGCGACGGTGTTCGTTCGCCCATGGCAGGCCGATTGGTTCGGGTCACCGGTGTGGTCACCGGCGAGACCCGAAAGGGCTTCTTCCTCGAGGACCCGGAGGGGGATCCCGAAGGTGCGGCGTCCCGCGGGATCTGCGTGTTCGAGTCGCGTCGACGTCCACCGCTTGGGTCGGTCGTTGAGGTCGAGGGTCGTGTTCTCGATTACCTACCTCACGAGGATGAGCGACCGACGACCCAGATTGACATGACGGAGTTTCGTGTCTCGCAGGAGCGCGCCCCTCTCTGGACGCCGGTCTGGCTCTCGGCGGCGAACCTCGCGAAGACCAACGCGGAGCTTGCGCAATACCTGAATAGCCATGAAGGGATGTTGGTCGGCATCCGCAAGGGAGCGACATTGATCGCCCCCAGCAACCCATTCGGCGACAACGTCGCGGTTCCAGCCGACATGGATATTCCACGAACGCTTCATGGTGGCGTCTCGATCCAGGCCGACAATCCGCACCGCTGGTACCCGAGCTTTCGCTTCATTCGCTACGCGCGTGCGCCCATCGTCAACGTCGGGTCGAAGCTGGCGGAGTCGGTTATCGGCCCACTGAACTACCGTTCGGCGGCCTTCCAGATTGCGGCCCTCGGCGACCTGGAGGTCGAGTCCCGACCGGTAAGACCGGAGGCTACACGCCTTGTAAGGGACGAAGACTCGTTGCGTGTTCTGACGCTGAATGGATTCAACCTCGACCGGCGTCATGAGGATCCCGATAAGGTTCAGGATCGGCGGCGGGACGTCGACGACGATGTCGGGTCCGGGCGATTCCGGGCGTTGGCAACGGCGATCGTACGGCAGGCCGCCGGCCCGGAGATCATCGCGCTCCAGGAGATCCAGGATGATGACGGCGCGGAGATCAGCGAGCGTGTATCCGCCGCCGCAACCTATCGGAAACTCATCAGCGAGGTACGTAAGCTGGGTGGGCCGGACTATCACTGGGCCGATTGCCCGCCGGAATCTGATTCGGACGGTGGCCAGCCGGGTGGCAACATCCGCAACGGGTTCATCTTCGACGCTTCACGCGTAGATCTGTCGCGATCGAGTCTGGATCGAATCGGGGATGGCTCGCAGGAGTTCGAGGGCTCTCGCAAGCCGCTGGTGGGTCGTTTCGTCGATCGCAGGACCGGTCGCGCGATCGCGATCATTAACGTCCACCTGGCGTCGAAACGACATCAACGCGGAATCTTCGCGCCCGAGAATCCCGGTTTCGACCCTCGTCTCTCCACACGCGTTCGTCAGGCCGAGAGAATCGCGCGTGTTCTCGATGAATTCGACGACAACGGAATCGACTATTACGTGACCGGCGACTTCAACGACCACGAGTTCAGCGAGACGCTCGCTGCTCTCCTGGATCGCGGCCGGGTCAACCTCGCCGAGAGAGTTCCGGTGAACGCGCGCTATGACTACAACCACCGCGGGATCTCTCAGGTCCTGATGCACGGCGTCGTGTCGTCTCGTCAGGCTGCAGACCCCGGTGTTGACTACGAGATCCTGCACGGGAACGAACTGATCGGTGTCAAGCCCGGTGAGTTGGGGAACAAACCCACCGATCATGCGTACGTCATGGCCCGACTGTGATCTAGCGAGAATCCGGGACCGCGGCGAGGATCTGACGAATCGCCTCGTCGATACCGGGAGTCGGATTCCACTTGCGTTGCCTGGACGGGTCGAGTCGACCACCGACATGAGGATCCCGCCGCTCGGTGACCATCCTCGCCGCACGATCCAGTTCGTCGTCGCTGGCGATGAGATCCGCGTGGCCGACCATCTTCTCGACGATGCGTCTCGGCTGGGAGAGGAGGTCTGCGTAGAGAATCGCCGGCATCTGGCGGTCCGTATCTCGAATCGACCGAACTCCCTGCAGCGCAGACACCCAGTTCACGGCCAGCAGACCGGCGCCGCCGGCGCGGGATAGGAGGCCGAGATCCACATCCGCCATGTACGGACTCAACGTCGCGCCTCGCCCACGTCCCATCGATAGCATCCATCGCATCAGCCGTCGGCCGAGCGCGTGGCGCGATAACCGCTCGAAGAAGACGAGAAGACTTCTTCGGCCATGAAAATTACGCATTCCGGAGACCACCGTTTCCATCCCGTCACGGTAAAGAAACATTCTGCGCGCGTCCGAGAATGATCGTCGAACGATGGGGTCGGGCAGCGCACCAAAACCCCGCAGTTTGAAGACGACACGTCGGCTGTCAGCCCCCAACGCTCGCAATAGCAACCGAACCGAGCCATCGAGTGCCATCGACAGCGATGGATCGTTCGTATCCCCACCGATCACGCCCGCGAACAGATCGGGCTCCGACAACGCGAGTGTGTCGCCGACGAAATTCAGAAGGCGAACAACCGCCGTCGAACCACATCGCCCGGTGTTGTAAAGCAGGATCGGTCGGTCGACTACCGGCAGATCCAGTGTCAGATCCGCCATCTGATCGAACGGCACGACGATGGCATGCGTCGCTCGTTCAAATTGGCCTTGATTGAAAAAATCGACATCAACCAGGACCGTCGGGTCTCTGGTCACGACGAACAGGACGCGTCGCCGGAGGTGATCGATGCAGTACGGCGTTGGGCGCAATCGGTGAAACTCGAGCGAATCGATTCGCCGACCCGGGAGACGTAGAAAATCCTTCGGTGAGGCGAGAGAGAGGACCGGGTCCGTGCGGAATCGAGCCAGGATCCGTTGGATGCGCATGGTTGCCGCGAAACCTCGCGCCGGTCAGCGCGCCTCGCGAACGACGGCCGGAGCGGAGACCGGATCTCGCCGCCCGCGTCCCACGAGAAAGGGAGTCAACCTCTCCGCGAGCTCCTTCGGTTCGAAGACCCAGGCTCCGACGGAATGAAAATGCCGAAGGTATCGATAGTTCCCATCCTCGTGACGGACCATCCCGTGATATCGCGACTCTCGATGTTCACCGGTGCAGATGAACGCCGGAGCGCGGCCGACGGTCAGCAGTTCCATCGTGGTCATCCCGCCGGAGCGGGTGACCGTCGCGTCGCTACGATGGTAGAGCGCCGACACCGTGGCGGCATCCACGAATCCCATGGCGACGATGCGAGTTTGGGATCCGCTTCCGGCAACAAGATCTGCTAATTGTGATCGTTGGTGTGGGGTTCGAGCGTAGACGAACACGACGATGTCGGGATCATTCCATCGAGCGAGAATCGACCGGACGGACTCCATCGTGAACTGCCACGTGCCCTGACTACCCATCAGAATCGTAACGACGCGATTGGCTGGGGAAATCGTTTCCCAGTTATCGGGTGCCGACGGTGTGGTAGGAACCGTAGTGAGCTCCTGAAGCGTATTGCCGGCACAACGGATATGGAGACTCTCGCTGTGAGGTGGGGAGTAGAACTCCGCGCGAACCGGAAAGCCGCTGGACTCGTCGACTTGCGATCGATCGATCTTGCAGGTCTTGCGCCAGAACATCTCCGCCGTCTCTCCGTTCTTCAGGAGAGGTGGGCTGGCCCAGATGTGTAGATGACGACGGAGTCGAGCGGGGAGTCGTCGAATCGGATCGAAAAACTGACTCAGCGCCTCGTTGGCCGGTTCCGTCAAGACCTTCGTGATTCGAACGTTACGACCCTCCTGACGGTGCACACGTCGAGCGGCCGTGAGTAACGAGCGGGTACCCATGACCTGACAGTCGAAGACTTCATCCACGCGGAGTCTTCTCAGCGCTCGGACGGCATGGAAGAGGATCGGGATGTGAAATACGAGCTCTCCCATCGCCTGGAGGCGAACGGTGAGGTTCATCCTCCTGGAGTTGCCGCTTCGCATCGCACCGTTCCAGGCCCAGACCCCGAAGCGACCCATCGGGCCGGTCCAGTTCAGAAGTACGTCGATGGTGTCGACGACTTCGACGGACGGATCGTCGGCGAGTCGCTTGCGGATGGCCTCCGCGGCGACGAGGTGGGCCCCGCCACCTGAACTGCTCAGGATCAGTACGCGACGACGCGACGATCGGTCCAGAGCATTTCGAGAGAGCGGCATCTTGTTGTTTCTACTCGGGTTTATCCGCATTGGCAAGGGAAGCCTCGATCCAGGCCTCGACGCGGTTCTCAAGAATATCCAGAGGCAGCGCCCCGGCACCAAGAATCACGCGATGAAAGTCCCGAACATCGAACTGCTCACCGAGGCGCTCCTCGGCGCGACGTCGCAATTCCAGGATGTGAAGTTGCCCGACCTTGTAGGCGAGCGCCTGACCCGGCATGGCGAGGTAACGATCGACTTCTCGTTCGTTGCTGATGTATTTGATCGCCATCTTTCGGTTCCAACTCATCGCGTGTAGACCGGTGTCCACCACGAGGCGACGCGCACGAAACAGCTCCGAGTAGAGGGCTCTTACGGTCTGGTTTCGGTTGCGATAGAGACCCAGCGGCGTTCCCAGTCTCTCTGCGTATAGCGCCCAACCCTCCGAGAATGCTGTCTGATGACCGAATCGACGGAATCGCGGTAGTTTCGCGAGCTCTCTCTGAAGCGAGATCTGAAGATGATGTCCGGGGATGGCCTCGTGAAGAAACAAAGCGTCGCTCGGCGGACCTGTCGTCTTCTCCGAAGCGTTGACGTAGAACACTCCGGGTCGATCGCCGTCGGGACTTGCCGCGACGTAGGATGCGCCCGGTGCCGATGCGCTGCGAAACGATTCCACCGGCCGCACTTCGAAGGTCGCGTCAGGAATGTCGTGGAATAGTTGCGGCAGACGTCCCATGACATGGGACGTCAACTCCCGGTAGCCGTCGAGGAGGGGTCCATCCCACTCCGGTGCCGAGTCTTTCCAGTCCCGCCGCCTCTCTACCTCGAGTTGCTCGATGATGCGGTCGACTTCCTTGCGGCCGAGTTCATGGATCTCCTGGGGAGTGAGGGATGTCGTTGTATGGGCGCGGACGAGGTGCGCGTACCACTCCCGTCCGCCGGGAAGCCGGCCGAGTCCTTGATTGGGTCGACAGGACGGCAAGTACTCTTCACGCAGGAACGTGGCAAGCCGTTGATAGCCGGGAACGACGACATCGGAGATCACTTTCCGGTAGGCTTGTTCGATCCGTTTGCGCTCTTTCGCTCTGGTGTTAGCCGGAAGCTCTCGCACAGGTCGGTAAAACACGCTATCCGTAGGATCGTCGACGACGTGCGTCTCCATAATCGGAATCGCTCGCTCGATCACGATTCGAGGCTGGACCACACCCCGCTCGATACCCGTCCGCATATTGCCGATGGCGGTTTCCACCCAATCCGGCACGACGGCCAATCTCGCCAGCCAGTTGTCGTAGTCCTTGACCGTCGCAAACGGTTGGATGGACTTGCCACTACCAAGCGTCGCCAACTGGACAGGGAAACTGGCGATCTGGTCGATCGGTATTAGATGATCGGGAAAGACGGCGTCTTCGATGGAGAGTCTGCGTTCCCGGAGGAAGAGCGCCCTCGTCAAACGTTGGCCGTCGCTCAGCTGCTCGCCGTCGAGAGCCTCGATCTTCTTCAGGTACGTGCGTTCGAGGGCCAACGACGCTTTGCGATGCTCCGCGGCGATCCCGACCGTGAGTTGATCGTCAAAGCGATGATCCCCGTTGTACGTCGCCACAGCCGGATTCAGCTTCAGGAACTCGTCGTAATAGGCCTCGACGAGAGTCGTGAGGGGGTCGACGGATGTGTCGGGAGCCCCTTGCGCGGGCCCGGCGATGATCACCAGCAAGACCGCCACAAGACGCATCAATCCACTCCGTCGGGTCATCGCCATTTGTCCTCCACCCGTTCGCAGCCCTCGAGCGTGTAACAAATTGTAAATCGGCCTCAGAATCCTGCCAGCATGATCGGTAGTTAGTGGAGTCCCGCCGGCGTTGGGCTGTAGAATATCGAAACTGGATATTCTCGGGAGGCTCCCATGCGACATCTTTCGCTGCCCGCAATCGAATCCCTTCTAATCGCAGGGTTGTTGTTGACGACCGGTTGTGCGGTTAATCCGGCGACGGGCAAGAGACAACTGATGTTGGTGAGCGACTCCCAGGAGCGCTCGCTCGGTCTTGACAGTGACCGACAGATCCAGTCCCAGATGGGGGTCTACGATGACACGTCGTTACAACAATACGTCTCGACGATCGGCCGACGGATGGCCGCGGGCTCCGAGCGTCCGGCTCTCGATTGGACGTTCCGTGTGATCGATGATCCGGTCGTCAACGCGTTCGCACTCCCCGGAGGCTATATCTACGTCACCCGTGGAATTCTGGCTCACATGGAAAACGAAGCCGAATTGGCGGCCGTGATCGGCCACGAGATCGGACACGTCACGGCTCGACACGGAGCGTCGCAGATGAGCAAGGCGCAGCTGGCCCAGGGAGGACTCATGGCAGGTGCCGTTCTGGCGCCTGAGAAATTTGAGAAGTTCGGCGGCCTTGCGTCGCAAGGCATGTCGCTCATGTTCCTGAAGTTCGGTCGCGACGACGAACGCCAGGCCGACGATCTGGGGCTTCGATACATGGTGACGGATGGGTATGACGCCGATCCGATGACGAACATGTTTGACATGCTCGACCGAATCGGCAAGGCGTCGCAGACCGACCGTCTGCCGGGTTGGATCTCGACCCATCCCGCACCGACCAGCCGTCGAGAACGCTCCGAGGCCAGGATCGCCGGGCTCGGGGCGGGTGCGGCGGACGGTCGCGTGGGGCGCGGGCCGTTCCTGGATCGGATCGAGGGCCTCGTCTTCGGTGTGGATCCGAGAGAGGGGTTCTTCGAGGGTGCGAAGTTTCTTCATCCGGGGATGCGTTTTCGCTTTGAGTTTCCATCCGGCTGGGTGACCCAGAATCAGCGACAGGCCGTCATCGGCATCAATTCCGAGAAGAATGCAGTGATCGAGCTGACGATCGTCGACGCGCCGAACGCTAGCGAGGCGCTGGCAACGTTTCTTGGCCCGGAAGGCATCCAGGCGCAGGGGCAGCGGATGGGTTCGATCAGTGGACTGCCGACCAGCGGGGACAGCTTCGTGGTCAAGGACGAGACCCGGGAGATTCGTGGCCGCGTAGGGTTTGTCGAGTATCGAGATCGCGTGTTCAGGCTCCTGGCGTATACCACCGGCGAAAGATGGGCCAACGCCCAGTCGACGCTGAGACGTTCCCTCGCGAGCTTCGGCCCGCTCAGCGATCCCGCGGCATTGAACGCTCAACCGCAACGGCTGGCAATCGTGACGGTCGATCGAGCGATGACGGTGGAGTCCTTCGCCGACCGATATGACGCGACCGTCGATCCCGGTACACTCGCCCTGATCAATCGCCTGGATCCGGGGGAGCGGCTGAAATCGGGTGGCCGGTACAAGGTCGTGCGTGGTGGACGCCGTCCCTGATCGCGGACGCCCGTGTCTCCTAAACGCCACATTGGCGCGGGTCGGCTGCCATCCCGCCGAGCCCCGGCCGAAAAAAGTCCCCCATTTCGGGAATTTTCCGGCCCGTTTCCGGGTTTTCCATTAGCAGGAAATCGGCCCTGATCTTGCAAGGAGTACGGGTATGAAAAATCAACAACTGGACGATCCCATCGAGCTGTCGGCAGAGAAGATCCCTTCCGATGTCGACCTGACGGCTCTTTACCTGCGCGAAGTCGGCTCCACCGCGTTGCTCACCCGTGACGACGAATACAGGTTGGCCAGCGCGTTGCAAGCGGCACGAGAGGCCTATGCAAAGGCCGTCCTACAGTTGCCGACGGCGATCGCGAACCCGATCCTTGCAGAGTACGAGGTCTCCCGCGATGCGCAGGGGCTCTGGACGATGCGACAGATCGAAGGGACCTGCGACCGTCTACGCGCAGTGGGCCGCGCTAGTAAGGCGCTGCGCGAACATCGGGCCTACAAGCCGTTCATCAGAGCGAAGCGAGAGATGGACACCCACCGTGACGCGATGATCCAGGCCAATCTTCGCCTGGTGGCCCACGTTGCGAAAAAGTTCAGCAAGCAGGGCCTGCCCTATATGGACCTCGTACAAGAGGGGAACATGGGTCTCATGAAGGCCGTCGAGAAGTTCGAGCACGAGCGCGGCTACAAGTTTTCGACCTACGCGTTCTGGTGGATCAAGCAGGCGATCACCCGGGCAATTTCCGACAAATCAAGAACGATCCGCATTCCGGTGCATCTCCTCGAGAAGATGCGCAAGGTACAGCGTGTCTCGCGGGAGTTGGAAGAAGAACTTGGGCGTCGACCGAAACTCTCGGAGATCGCCGATCGATCCAATGTCCCAGTCAAGGCCCTCGTGGAGATGCTCGGCCCGTCTCACGACGAGGTCGAAGACTGAACAACTTCTGTCGCTACTCCCAGCGAAAGAACGCCAGCGACAGTGCGAAGGTGACCAGCGACCAACCCGCCATCACCCCGAGTTGAGGCAGGACTCCCAGAAGGTTGGCACCCTCCAACGCATTGGCCCTCAGCGCGTCGTTGAGCGCGGTTAACGGTAGGGCTCTCAGGATCGGATGTAGGACTTCCGGGAATCGCTCGTACGAGAAGAATACCCCGGACAACAACCACATCGGCATCACGACAAGATTCATCAGACCGGAGGCACCTTCGATCGTTCGGGCGCGGGTGACGGTCAGGAGTCCAAGCGACGCGAAGGTCACCATCCCCACAATGCAGATGACGAGGAATACGATCAGTGAGCCGCGGAGTGGGACCCTCAGGATCAGGAATCCAAACCCGCCGATGAGCGCCAACTCGATCACCAGGAAGACGAGTCTCCCCGACAGGAACGACAGCAAGAACGCGCCCTTACGCATGGGGGTCACCAGCAAGCGCCGGATCAACTTCTTTTGCCGCATGTCCGCGATGGCGAAGCCGATACCCCAGATCCCGGTACCCATAAGATTCATGCCGAGAATCCCGGGAAACAGCCAGTCGATGTAGCGAGATCCCGTCTCGCGAATCTCGTTAAACGTGACGACCGAGTCCGGCGATGTCCGAGCCGAGTTCAGGAGCGCTCGCTCCAGACGTAGACGTGCGATCTCCGCGTCCGGACGCTGTGGATCCAGCGATAACGTAGGCGGATCGCCAGGTTCGACGTACGCGGCGATCTTTCCGAACCGAAGTTGCTCTCGGGTCATCTCCGAGTCTGTCGAGATAGTGACGTCGAGCAATGGGTCGGCGGCAAGCTTCTCGGCCAATTGCTCCGCCGAAGAGTCCTCGCCCCTCGCGGCGTCTTCCGCGCTCGACAGGACGGCCACCGGCAGGTGCTCCGGTGAGCGATCACGAAATGCCCAACCGAGAACCATCGTCAACAGGAGCGGGAAGACGAGGATCCAGAACACCGCCTCCGGCTCTCTCAAGAGCAGCACGATGCGGGTTCGGGTCAACTGACCGAACTGGGAGACTCTACCCATCCCGCAGGTGCTTTCCCGTCAACTCGACGAAGACATCCTCGAGCGTCGCGCGTCGTGTATGAAGGTCGTCAAGAGTTCGCGCGTTCTGTCGCAGCGTTTCGAGGACCGCGGGCACCGTGAGGTGGATCGAGCGAACGTGAAGTTCGATCCGATTGCCATCGCGACGGAGTTGACTGACGCCCGCGATGGTTCGTAGCGCGTCCTCGGGCACGTCCACATCGGCGTTGTCGAAGGTCAGCTCGATGCGATTCTGACTGTCGAGGGTGCGAATCAGTTCAGCAGGGGAGCCGCGGGCAATACAGCGGCCATCGTCGATCACGATCACGTCATCTGCGAGTAGCTCCGCCTCCTCCATGTAATGGGTCGTCAGCAAGACGGTGCCGCCATTTTTCTTGAATCGGTGAACGATCTCCCAGACTCGGCGGCGGGCCTGAGGATCGAGACCGGTTGTCGGCTCATCGAGAAAGAGGAGGCGCGGACGGTTGACGAGTGCACAGCCGAGAGCTAACCGTTGTTGCTGCCCACCCGACAATTTTCCCCGTCGCGTGTCTCGTTTCTCTTGCAGACCGACAAGCTCGAGAACCTCGTCCGGGTTCCGCGGCTCTCGATAGAAACTCCCGAACAGCACGACGATCTCGCGGCAGGTCAGCTTGTCAAACAAGAGCGTCTCTTGAAGTTGGACGCCGATCTCCTCAAGAGTCTGGCGTCGCTCGCGACCGCGAAGGTCGCGTCCGAGGATTCGAACCTCGCCCGCGTCCGGGCGGAGCAAGCCGACAAGGACGTTGACCGTCGTCGACTTGCCGGCACCGTTCGGACCCAGTAGCGCCAGACAGCGGCCGCTTGATACGTCCAGGTCGAGACCATCGACCGCGGTGAGTCCCTTGAAACGCTTGACAAGTCCCCGCACAGAGATCGCGGGTACGACATCGTTCATGGTCTCACTCGCCGAAGTGGCCCTTCGGTCCCTCGCCGCCAGGACCCATGCCTGTCACGAGGTAGAACACAAGTGGGTCTGTACCACTGTCGTCAAACAGCGTGTCGGTGTCGTTGGGGTCGGTGCCGGTCACGTCAACGAATGCGGCAACGTTTGCCGGATCGGAGGATCGGTAGACGCGGTACCCGGTGATACCGGGGTAGGGCCACCACTCCAGCGTGGTATTCACGGAGTTACGGGAGATCTCCTTGAACTTCATCTCGGGAGTGGTTGTCTCGGCGGGGCGACCGGTGATCTGCAGGCTCCAGCCATTGAGGTCGCCTCCGTCGCCGATCGCCGTGTCGAGGATCGAGAGAGTCCAGGTTCCCAGCGAGTTCTCGCCGTTAAACGCGTCGAGCGATTGGGTCGGCGTGAGATCCACCCCGTAGGTCCCTACGATGTCCGACGCAGAACCGCCGCCGTGGTTGTGCAGTTGGACAAGCGTTCCATTCGGGCTCTGGACCGCTACTTCAATGTCGCCGATGAAAGAGTGGGTGAGATCGATGGTCACCTTGACGTCGGTCACATTGGTCACGCTCGACTCGATCGGAATGACCAGGTCGCTGACGGCTGTCTCGGCATAGAAGATACCGATGTTCTTGGGAACGTCGGTGGACGGTACGGAGTCGACCGTGCCGGATCCGATTTCGAGAAAGAACGGGTCCGACATGCCAACGCCCTGATCGGTCAGCCACTGAACGGCAAAACCCAACTTCCTGCCTTCGGCAATCTGGGGATTGGCCTGGATCTCGAAATGAGGCGCCAGACTACCACCCGTGCCTGCGACATCGATGTTGGGATAGCTCGCCAGTGAACGACTGACCTCGGCGTCGTATCCCGTCGGAATGAGCTGCCCACTGACGCCGGTAGCCGAACGGCCGAGATTCAGGAGTGTCAGGCTGAGATCGGTTGTTTCGCCGACGTCGACGAATCCATTGGCACCATCGAGGACCGCGGAGTTCATCGGTTGCAGATCCACCGGTGCCGGGCCCAGTGCGGCGTTGACGACCGTCGCCGGTCCCGCGTTGACGACGACGTTGGGGATGACCAGGGTCTCGCGACCATCCGCCCGGATCGTCAGCGTGTAGGTGTCCGGCATCAGAGCCCGATGGTAATCACCCATCTCGCGGTCGGTGTACGCCACGAACGGGTTGCTATCGAACTGGATGCTTGCAGAAAGCGGAAGCCCCGTTTCTGCATCGGTGATCAGGCCGCGGACGCCTTCGTGCACTCGCTCCAGACAGGAGAGAAGTGACTCGAGGTTGTCGTCCCAGAAACCGGGAAGTGAAGATGCGCCAGGCCACTTCGTCGAGCTGATCTCGACGAGAACCTCGAAACCGCCGTGCCAGACGTACTGCCAATCCTGCATGCCGCCGTTGATCGCGTACCAGTCGGCCCCATTGGTGATGCCGTCATCCCACGCGGGATGTCCGTTGCTGACCGACATCGGCGGGTTGTTGTCGGCGTAGGTCCGCGCAAACGATTGGAACATGGCGTGATCGGGTGGCGGAGCCGGGCTGAACGACGACGTGCCCTGCGGGTTGCTGTCGAGCGGGTAGTTGGTGACCAACGCACCCCCGTGAAAATTGATCGACATGTTGGTCGCGACGCCCGCTCGCCAGTTCATGATCGCTGCCGTCTCGGCCTGGCGCCCAACGGTCGTATTCACGGCGTCGATGAACTGATCCGGGAAGTCTCGATTCAGGTCCTTTCCGTTGGCGTTGCCGCGTTGACCGATCTCGGTTCCGTCAGGGTTCATCGACGGCATGATCCAGAGTTCCGTGTCGTCGACGATGTTGGTGACGCGACTCAGCGATCCGTAATTGTCCGTCAGGTAATCAATGAGGTTGTAGAGAACCTCCTTTCCGACCACCTCGTCTCCGTGCATGGACGAGATGTACGCAAACTCCGGCTCGTCCTCCTGAACGTCGGGATTGTCGGAGATCTTGACCATCCATAGCTCACGGCCCTGATTGGTCTGGCCGATGCTGGACAGTCGGACGATGTCGGGATGATCGGTCGCGATCTGCTGAAGATCCTGCGTAAGCGTAGTGTAGGTGTGGTACTCCGCCGCAACCGAGCCACGTTGCGTCGGTGGACGCTTGTCACGGGTCTCGGCGGTTAGCCGAGCTTCCTCGGCTTTCCGAGGACTGTCGTTCGGAAGGAGGCTGACATCGAAGCCCAGCTTGTACAGCTTGGCCCGCTCTTTCGCGACGACGTAGACCCGTGCCCAACCGTCGAACACGGCATCGATGTTGATGCCGAGTCGTGCCAGCCGGTCAACCTCTGCGAAGTCGGGTCCGACTTCGATGCGTGCCGGGACGGGATGCTCGATCGCATCGGGCTCCGCACCGGACGCACTCGGAACGTACGCCGCGACAACAAGGAACAGGACGAGAAAAGCACCGGCTGCGCCGGTGACATTCGATGGGAGTCTCACGCTGATGCCCCTACAAACAGAATCGACGCAACCCAGTCATTGTTGTACGCTGAACTCGTGGGCCCGTCAAACCGACGGCGACTGTATCCGGGCCGCCCTCGTCGTCTCAGTTCCCAGGAATCGAGGATATCTTGAGAGTAGCCGGTCGAACCATCCTACTGGCCACCGTGCTGATCCTTTGTGGCGGGCTCCTCGCCGGCGATCCGTCTCCCGAGGTCGAGATCGCCGAATTCGACGGTCATCGTTACCAGCTCTTCGACGACGTCGAGGACCTCTCCTGGCAGGGGGCCCGAGACCGTTGTGTCGAGGCTGGCGGACACCTCGTCGTGATCGACCGCGAGGCGGAGTTCGAGTTTATCGCCTCTCTTTGCGACGGCCGGTACATGTATCTGGGTGCGTCGGACGCCGACGAGGAGGGCCTGTGGACCTGGGTCGACGGGACGGAATGGGCGTTCGAGCGCTGGATGAAAGGCCAGCCCAACAACTACGGGGGCGGCGAGGACTTCCTGGCAACCTACAAGGGTGGAGAGTGGGTCGACGTCGAGGCGTCGGGCGGCGGCTTCTGGATGCCCACCGGCTACATCTGTGAATGGGACGAACTTCCGACGTCGGATTCCGGGGCGGGTTCATGAACGACAGGACGATCGACGACAAGCGGGCGCTCCACCATCTGATGGGTCTGCTGGCGGTAGAAGGGCTGAGTGGCCGCGAGAAGGCGGTGGCCAACGAAGTCAAGCGACGGGCCCGGGCGGCGGGCTGTCGACCCTCCTGGATCAAACACGACGACGCCCACAAGCGGATCGGCGAGGGCTACGAGGTGGGCAATCTGATCATTCAGTTGCCCGGCACGACCCGCACACCTCGCCGACTGCTGGCCAGCCACCTGGACACGGTGCCGCTCTGTCGAGGGGCCGAGCCCGTTCGACGTGGCAAACGGATCGTCTCCCGGGGGCCTACGGGGCTTGGCGGGGATAACCGCACGGCCGTCGCTTGCCTGGTGACCGTGCTGGAACGGATTCTGACGAAGGGACTTCCCCATCCGCCTCTCACGTTTCTTTTCACCGTGGGAGAGGAGGTCGGACTGAAAGGGGCACGCAACCTGCGTGTAACCGATCTGGGTCGGCCTCGTCTCGGCTTCAACATTGACGGGGGGGACCCCGCGGACATGTGGATCGGCGCACTCGGTGCCGATCGCTGGAACGTCGATATCCATGGCCGCTCGTCTCACGCCGGCGTTCACCCGGAGCACGGAGTTTCCGCATCGCTGATCGCCGCACGGGCGATCGCGGACGTATCGAAACGCGGCTTCTTTGGGAAAATCGTGAAGGGCGGACGCCGGGGTACATCCAACGTCGGCGTCATCACCGGTGGAGAGGCGACGAATCAGGTCACCGATCACGTGTTCGTCAAGGGCGAGTCTCGCTCCCACGATGAGGCGTTCGTCGACACGATCACGGACACCTACAGGAAGGCCTTCGAACGCGCCGCACGAGGCGTACGCAATCACAAGAAACAGACGGGGAAAATCCGTTTTCGCGCCAACACCGACTATCGGCCTTTTCGACTCGAGCGGGACGCTCCAGTCGTGAAGATCTCGCGGGGCGCAGCCCGGGACGTCGGGCTCAAGCCATCCCTTCGATACGCAGACGGTGGGCTGGATGCCAATCATCTGAATCGAAAAGGCATCCCGACGGTCACCCTCGGCGCCGGTCAGCACTCTCCGCATACGGTTGACGAGTATATTGAGGTCTCCGAATACCTCGACGGATGCCGTCTGGCTCTCCGAGTCGCCAGCGACACCGATTGACCGGATCTCGAGAGCCGCGTATGTAATGGGCGGGAGAACCCGCGATCTGCGGAAATGGGGCACTCATGCAGGCCAAGCGACGTCTCGTTGTTGTCATCTTCGTCATGTCTCTCGCAGTCCTCGGTGGAACCGTGGCCTGGACCGAGGATCGTTGCGGCGTCGCCGAGGGTCTGACGCTGCAGAGTTCTGAACCCCTCCAGCTGGGTAGCGATGTCTTCGAGCTGAACGTCCGTCCGCTGCCGTTTGAACTCGAGAGATCCGGCGAACAGCGTGTGTCGATCGAACTCGTCCTCCGGCAGATCGATGCCGGCTCCACACCGGCAGGCAGAACCCACACCCAACCGTTGCGGGTCCAGGGGAGTTGGTCGCTTTACACGGTCGGCGGCGATGTGATCCGGGGACAACTCGCTGAAGGCGTGGTGCAGGCCGGTACCGCGATGAGCGCGGAGCTGTCGCTCCCGCGGCCGGTTCCCAGCGGAGAGTATCGTTTCGTCATCGAACTCGAGGGCGATCCGTCGTCCGCCTGTCCGACATACCCCCTGCGCCTGAATTATCGACTCGATGCCGACGAGCTCTTCTCGCCGATCGCGTCCTCCGCTGACCCGAGCCAACGATCGATGAACACACGAGTCAACCTGCTGGGGCAGGTCGACATCCGCGACAGCGAAGACTCCAGCGATATCTGGGGTTATTCCGACGGAACGACCTATCTGGCGATCATGGGTAGCCAGGCCGGCACGTTATTTATCGATGTGACGGATCCGACGCAGCCGGTGCAAGTCGCGTTCATCGGCGGACCCAATTCCGCGTGGCGAGATATCAAGACCTACCAAAACTACGCGTACATCGTGACCGAGGGTGGAGGATCGCTGCAGGGTCTTCAGATCGTGGATCTCTCGGACCCCCTGGCGCCTATACTGGTCAACACCTACACCCAGAACTTCGCAACGGTTCACAATATCTGGATCGACACCGAACGCGGGCACGCCTGGCTCGTTGGTACAAACGCGGGAGCACGCATTCTCTCGTTGGCCGACCCGGTCAACCCCGTCGAGATCGGCACGTTCGGATCGCGTTATGTCCACGACGTATTCGTCAAGGGCAACACGGCCTACCTGTCCGAGATCTTCTCGGGTCTTCATGAGATCGTCGACGCGACAGATCCGGGCAATCTACAGATCCTTTCGACCTGGAGTACGCCGTTCAACTTCACGCACAACTCGTGGCCGAGTAGCGATTTGAGCATCGTGGTAACGACGGACGAACAACCCGGCGGCCATCTTGCGACCTATGACATCAGCAATCCGAATGTGCCGGGCACGCTGATCAGCGAGTTCGAGCCCGACAGCAATGCGATTGTTCACAACACGATTTTTGATGACGTGCCGGGCAAGCGCGTTGCGATGTCTCACTATCGACTCGGCTTCGAGTACGTCGATCTACAACGACCCGGCTTCCCCGTCGCACTCGGTAACTACGACACGTACCCGCAGAGTGATTCCGGGTTTGGGGGCGCCTGGGGCGTCTACCCCTTCGACCCCAGGGGCTACTTCTACATCAGCGATATCCAGAGTGGACTGTTCGTCCTGGAATACGCTCCGACGGGCGGAACGCTGACGGGCAAGGTCGTGCAGTCCGACGGCGGAAGCGCGATCCCGGCGGCGACCATCTTGCTCCTCAACAGTCAGGAGATCCTGACGGCGAATCTCAACGGCGAGTTTGGGTCTTACATCGACAGCGGACCGGTCGTGCTGCGGGTCTCCGCTCCCGGCTACAGCACGAAGTTCGTCTCTCCCGGGACGCTGCCCCTCGACGGTGGGATCGATGTAGAGGTCGAGTTGGTCTCACTCCCCCGAACGACGGTGCAGGGCACGGTGATCGACGCCGGCACGGCAGCCCCAATTGTCGGTGCGGAGGTGAGTATCGTCGGTGGCAACACGCCGGTGGTGACGGACGGTTCCGGACACTACGTGCTGCCGGACGCCGCCATCGGGCAGCGTGTCATTACGGTCGATGCCCTCTCGTATTCGGGTTCCGAGAGTCTCGTCGTTCTCAAGACCGGCCAGAGTTCAATCGTCGACTTCCAACTCGAGGCCGCTCGTTACGTGGACACGATTGAGATTGACAATGGATGGGTCTACGACACTCAGAGTACGGCGACCCAGGGCCACTGGAGGCGGGTCGATCCGGTCGGGACGGGCGGAGGCACGATCGAGCCGGCGGACGATCACACACCGTCACCCGGTATCCGCGCGTGGGTCACGGGGCAGGGTCTCATGGGAGGGGCCGCCGAATTCCAGGACGTGGACGGCGGCACCGCGGCGATCTTCAGCCCCACCATCGACCTGAGCGGCATGCAGAATCCCGCATTCAGTTACTTCCGCTGGCTTTCCACGACGGCCGGCTCGCTGGACGGCGGGACCTTCCGCGTCCAGATTTCCGACGACGCCGGCGCCACGTGGAACACGGTCGAGCAACTCACCAAGGAGGCAAACTCCTGGACTCGCTCGGTGATACCCGTGGTTTCCCACATCGCCGTCAACGATCAATTCCGCGCGCGGTTCGCGTGTGAAGCGATTCCGGAGTTGGACCAGCAACGCATTCTCGAGTGTGCGTTTGATGACATCAGCATTGTTGAGGAGTGCCGCTCTCGAGTGGTGACGGGAGGTTCCGACCTCGACGCCGATGGCCAACTCGACGGTTGTGACCCCTGTGCCCTGGATCCAGGAAATGACATCGACGGCGACGGCATCTGCGGCGACGTCGATAATGCACCCTATGCGGCCAACGCCGGTCAGACCGACGGCGACGGCGACGGAGTGGGCGACGTGGCCGACAACTGCCCGGCGATATCCAACACCGTTCAGAGCGATCTGGATCTCGATGGTCTGGGGGACGCGTGTGACGCCGATATCGACAACGACGGAGTTGAAAACACTGCAGACACGGACCAGGACGACGACGGAATCCTGGACGTCACCGACGTTTGCGTGACCCGATCGGACCCGGCGCAGATCGATCGCGATCTGGATCTTGAGGGTGATGCCTGCGACACGGACGACGGGGTGGTTCATGGACTGCATGTCGACGGCAATGGGCTGACATGGGCCCCCGAGTCGGGTGTCGATGGATACAACGTCTATGCCGGCGAGATTGGCGCCGAACTGCTTCTGGAGTTTGCGTCCTGTCGAGTGTCAAATCTGTCCCGAACCGATTTCTACGATCTCTTCATCCCCGAACCCGGTGCCGGAACGTTCTTCCTGGTGACGGCAGTTGTCGGCGGTGTGGAGGGACCGTTCGGTGAAGGGCGAGACGGGTTGCCGCGATCCATCGCGCAGCCGTGTTCCGCCAACCCATGACTCGTTCTCTCATCAGTCGGCGATTTCGCACTTGGGTGGCAATCGCGCTCCTGAGCGCAGTGTGCGCTCCTGCGATGGCCCAGAAATGGAAGCCGGTCGAGGACCAGAACAAGGCACGGCAAGATGAACCGGTCGTCGAGAGGGTTCCGGTTCGCTACCGCGTGATCGCGACGGACCTCAGAATCAACCGTCGCTCGCTCGGGGAATCGACCCACTCGATACGCGGAGTTCCCGCCGAGCCCGTCGATGCGCTGACCTATGACGGACAGGGACACACCCGGCTGAAAGGGGAGGCGGTGATCGAAGTCGATCCCGTCCATCAGCGCGGACTCGTCTTCGCGCGATGGCAGGATGACCACGGCGCCTGGCAGCTTCAGCAGACTTACTTTCATCATCCCGAACACTCGTCCGGTGTCCGGCTTGGCCGTTCTCGCAAGGATGTGGAGGACCTGCTGAATCTCGGGATCGCCCGCAACGTCTACATCCACGGTGATACCGGAGGGGGGACGCCGGTCCTGCCAACGGTCTTTGCGTATCTGGCTACCTGGGGTTTCGTGGAGGTCGATCTCGATGGTGAGCTCTTTCCGAATTCGTTCGGTTGGCCGGGCCCCGAGCGTTGGATCGGCCATACGATGTTGACGGAGGGCGTCATCGACGACTCCGATGGCACCGTCCGGGCCATCGCGGGAGAGATCTACGACCCAAAACGCCACAAGAGCCAGGGCGAAGTGGACCGCCAGGATATGGAACTTCACATCGCGTTCCACGACGAGCGGTATCCGCTGACCGAGAATCGACCGGCGATGTTCGCCTTCAAGATCCACCTGATCTTCGAGGACGTCGTGCTCCACATCGTCGATACGCAGGAGCCCCTGGACTTCAGTCAGGCGGAGGCCATCCTCGAGTCGATGCGCCCCACTCTTGGTAGCGACGGGCTCTGAGCGGTCACTTCCGTCGCAGTCCTCGGGTGAAGACCTTCCCCTGGATGATCTTGTGGGCCGGCTTTCCCGCCATCATCCGGAGGCGGGCGAACTGCTGACCACAGCCGTGGCAGTGACCTTTGCCTTCGGTGAAATCCTCGACGATCCGCTCGACGAAACACTTGACGAGCCCACCTCGCCCGCCCTTCGAATACCGGTATAGTGCGGTGCGGCAGCCGGCGCAGAAAATGTGTATCGTTCGCCGTTCCGGGCTTCCTTTTCGGGCCATGATCGCGCCTCGGAATTAAACTACTATAAGAATCTGGAAGCGGTCTGCGCGGTTGTCCAGATATGCGTCATCACAGGATCCGGGTTACCAATTAATGCTTGGAACCCATCGCGGATTTACCGTACTCCAACCTTTGAGACAAGTTGAGGAAGATCTAGTGACCCACACCTTGCGTAGATTCGGGCCGGGCCCGCTGGTACTGCTGTGCCTGCTGGTGACTGCTGTCTCTGCTGGAGACGATCGCATCGCGACGGATGCTGCGAAGCAGGACTGGGAGAAGGTGACCGAGACCTGGTTCGACGATCTTCAGCCTGGAAAGACCGTTCACCTGACGAACCCCCACGGCAACGTCTACTGCCGGTTCGGCGGCTATGAGCCCCGGGTCGAGATCATCGGCACATTTCAGAGACTCGACGATCAA
Source organism: Acidobacteriota bacterium (assembly GCA_029861955.1). Taxonomy (NCBI): domain Bacteria; kingdom Pseudomonadati; phylum Acidobacteriota; species Acidobacteriota bacterium. The sequence goes on along the minus strand of JAOTYK010000002.1, from coordinate 112,357 downwards.
GCGTTGCCGGCGCTGACCGTGCGGCGAACCATCGCCGCGAACGGTGATCTGGAGGTGGAGGCGGTTTTCGGCGACGGAGCGGCCTCCGGTGACGGAAGCCCGCGCGTGCGGCGGGACCGTGTCGACATCGTCGTGTTCCTACCCAAGGGGATTCACCTGGAGGTTCAGACCGAAGACGGCATGGTCGAGGCCAAGAAACTCCAGAGCGATTTCGGGTTTCGTTCTTCCACGGGAACCCTGATGGCACGCGGCATCAAGGGAACGGTCCATGCGTCCTCGGATCGCGGAAGACTCCAGGTCTTCCTCGACAACGGCCATACGGATCAGCTTCAGGAGTTTGTCACCGTGACCGGTGAGATTGAACTGACGCTCTGGGAGGATGCCACGCAGGATGTGACGCTTGCGACCTCCGGCGAGATCAGCACGGACTTTTCGTTACAGTTTGAATACAAGAATTTTGAGGAGCCGGGCAAGATCGCGACGGCGACGACCAATGGCGGTGGACCGGCGGTCCGACTGCACTCGCAACGCGGTCCGATCCGACTTCTCCGACAACAACGAGACTTTACGCCGGCAGAGAACCGATAGGGGGCCTCCGTGTCTAAGACACAGACCGATTCAAGGAAATGGGTGATCGCGACCTGCGTCGTCGTGACGCTTCTCGCTCTTGGGACGCTCGTCGTCACCGCCGAGGAGCAGGCAGTTGAGAACGAAAGGCCTCGACTGGCAGAGGTCAGCGCACCGGTCACACCGTTCGTGTGGGACGGCGACGTGCGAACCCTACCGAAGCCCGAGGAATGGAAGCCGGGAGACCCCGTCCGCGAGATTCCTCGACGGTACTACCCAAAACCGGGCTTCGTCGATTTCGATCCGATCGGCGGTCGAGATCCGCTATTCGAGTTGCAGAGCGCGTTCGATTCGTCACGCGGATCGGCGGACGACAATGATCAAGACCGTGCGGCCCTGGGCGGTGATCCGTTTGGTACGCCGTCACGGAACTTCCCGGGCTTCGCAGCTACTGGAGCCGGAGTCCCGGATACAGTCGGCGACGTTGGCCCTAACCATTTCATTCAGAGCGTCAACGCATCGGGCGGCGCGAGGGTTCGAATCTGGGACAAGGCTGAGCCGACTCCCAATCAACTGGCGGACTTCTTCATGGATTCGCTCGGTAGCGGGCAATGCGGTTCCGGTTTCGGTGACCCGATCGTCCTCTACGACCGCGAAGCCGACCGGTGGATGATCAGCGAGTTCGCAACATCCGGAAACAACAACTGCGTGTACATCTCGCAAACCTCCGACCCGGTGTCGGGCGGCTGGTTCGCGTATGCGTTCAGCGGGCCGTCGTTCCCCGATTACCCGCACTACGCCGTCTGGCCAACCGACGCGAACGGCGGACTGGGTTCTTATCTTGTCACCGTCAACGACGGGCCGAGTGTCTGGGCGATGGATCGCGGGAACATGCTTGTCGGAAACGCTGCGACGTTCCAGCGATTCACTCTTCCGAACCTTCCCGGTTTCGGTTTCGAGACGGCGACCGCAGCCGATATCGATGGTCCAAACCAGCCGGACTCCGGCGAGCCCGGGATCATCATGCGACACCGAGACACCGAGAGTCACAGCGGACCCGCGGCGCCGGGAGACCTCCTCGAGATGTGGGAGTTCGACGTCGATTGGGTCAACAGCGGAAACTCCACGCTGACCCAGCTCACCAGCATCGATGTTGCGGAGTTCGACTCAAGCCTCTGTGGTTTGACATCGTTCAACTGTTTTCAACAGCCGGGGACGGGAACGACTCTGGATCCTCTTCGCGAGGTGATCATGCACCGGCTGCAGTACATGCGACACGGTGCCGGATTCGAGACCATCGTCGGCAACTTCGTGACCGATATCGACGGCGCGAACACCGGCGGCATTCGCTGGTTCGAGCTTCGTCGCAATAACTCGTCCGATCCATGGAGTCTCGAGCAAGAGGGAACCTGGTCGCTCGCAGATGGCGATAGCCGTTGGATGGGTGCAAGCGCCATGGACCAGTCGGGCAACATCGCGCTGGCTTACAACGTCTCCTCGACGTCGACGTTCCCCAGTCTTCGCTACACCGGACGTACCTTCGATGCACCGCTCGGCATGATGACGCAGGGTGAGAACATCATTCATGACGGCACCGCGTCGAGTGGCACCAACCGCTACGGCGACTACGCCGCGATGGGTCTAGATCCGACCGACGACTGTACGTTCTGGTTTACCGGGGAGGACAACACCTCCAGCGTTTTCCGGACACAGATCGCGTCGTTCCGTTTCGAGGCCTGTGGTTGCGAGACACCGCCGACCCCGTTGGTGGCCGATGCCGAGACCAATGGTGACAATCAGATCGATGTCACGTGGAACGACGCGGATCTTGGATCCGTCGTCGAGTATCGGGTCCGTCGATCGCGCACGATGGGTGGGCCTTTCACGTTGGTCGCAACGATTCCGGACAGTAGTCCGGGTGTTGGAAACTCCAACGGCTATCTGTTCTCGGATACCGATGTGTCCGGTGGATTGACGTACTATTACATCGTTCAGGCGTTCGATGGCGAAGCCTGTATCTCTTCGCCTTCCGCTGAGGTCAGCGATACGGCTACCGGAACGTGCCTGTTGGCGCCGTTGTTCGGTGGGTTGGACTCGGCAACCGGCAACCCGTTCGGAGTGTGTAGCATCGATCTCGCCTGGACCGCCGCCACGGCCGAGTGCTCGGGCCCGATCAGTTACAACATCTATCGTTCGACGGCAGTTCTGTTCGAGCCGGGTCCCGCGAGCCTCCTGGTTTCCGGTCTTACAGCAACGGACTTCAAGGATCTCAATTCGTTGGTCGATGGTGTCAACTACTTCTACGTGGTCCGGTCCGTCGACGAGACGAACGGCAAGGAAGACACGAACGTCATCAAACGACAGGTCGTTCCTCAGGGCGTCGGCGGGCAGGATTGCATTACGGGAAGCGGTTGCGAAGACAACCCATTCGTTGATGTCCAGCCGAACGGGCCGCTGACGGTGTGTTCCGAGTCGGTTCCAACGCTGACCGGAAACCTCACGAACGGTGTCGGTCCTTTCGTGTACCAGTGGACCAAGGACGGGATCGATATTCCCGGTGCGACTAACGAGGCCTTCACGCCGACGGATCTTGGTGTTCACGCTTACAACCTCAAGACTCGGGCGATCTCGTGTCCGGATACCGTGTTCGACGGTCTGGACACGGAGTTCAACGTCGTCAATCAGCCATTCTTCAATGGCGTGGGAACCGTTACGAATCCTCAGAACGACACGTGTACACTCAACGTCGACTGGGATCCGGCGACCAGTGTCTGTGCTGGCCCTATTCGGTACTTCGTCTATCGCGACACCGATTCGAACGTCGAGACGACGCCCCAGAATCTGATCGCCGGCGGCATCCTGTCGGATTCGTTCTCCGATACGGCAGGGCTGGATGACAGTGTTCAGTACTTCTACGCCGTTCAAGCTGCCGATGACGAGACGGATGTCCCGGATGGCAACGCTGTGTCGCGGAGCGGTACGCCTGACGGCCCGTTCAATGGAATCCAACCGTTCTTCTTCGAGGACTTTTCGTCCGCGAACTCTCTGAACGGCTGGACTATCACGACCGGACCCGGTAACCACAACTGTGGCGAGTGGTTCCTCAGCAGTGGTTCGTCGGAGCGGCCCTCGAACGGTAGCGGCCAGTACGTGACGGCAAATTCCCGGTGCCAACCGTTGCTTCCGCTGACTTCGGCCAGCCTCGATACGCCGGCGATCGACGTCTCGATCGTCAGCGGTCTCATTGGGGTCACGTTGGAGTACGACATCTACTACAACCACCAAGATGGCGACGATGCCACCGTCGAGGTCTGGGACGGTGCGCAGTGGGTCGTGCTGTGGGCGGACTCCAATAGCGACTTCAACAGCCATGCCGTTCACGATGTCACGGCATACGCCGTCGGCAATCCGAACTTCAAGGTTCGCTTCAACTACCAGAATGCCAACGGCGACCGTTGGTTCTCCATCGACGATGTCGAGGTCAAGACGGAGGCCGTCGTGGTCTGTGACACCGGTCTGGGCGGCCCGTACGCAGTTCCTCTCGGGGCGGGGTTGACGGATCCGATCCGCGGCGATCGCGTCAATGTGTCGGGCAGCGAGATCGACGTTAGCTGGGATACCAGTTGCGGCGCGACGGAGTTCAACCTGCTGTACGGTGATCTGGGCAACGTATCGACGGTGGCACTATCCGGCAGTGAGTGCAGCCTCGGCAGCAGTGGTTCCTACTCCTGGACCAGTGTCCCGGTAGGAAACCTGTTCTTCCTGATCGTCGGTAGCGATGGCATCGATGTTGAGAGCAGTTGGGGAACCGACAGCAACCTCGGTGAGCGGGGAGCCCTGGCGGCGTCCGGCGAATGCGGAGCCGCATTCAAGGACGTCGCAAACACCTGCGAGTAAGCGTTCGAGTCTCTCAAATAGAAAGCCCCTCCCGAATCTCGGGAGGGGCTTTTTCTTGGTCGCGTGCAAACCCGGACTACAGCGGGAAGAGCGTCTCCAGCAGGTCATCGGTCTGATTCTGCCAGGCCGCCCAGCCGATACCGGTAGGAACCTCGCCGCCGACCGGACGATACCCGCGGTCCCGCAGGAATGCGCGGAAGTCGGAGTTGGAGTCCCTCATGTCCCAGGCCTCATGGGGCGAGCGCAGGTCGTACGTGCCCCAGTCCTGGTAAATCGTCAACGGTTGCTCGTCGGCATTCCGAACCTTCGCTTTCAGCGCGTCGAGTTGCCCGCCAAAGAGGATGGCCGACTGAGTCAGGACCTGACCGAAGATGCCGGGTTGCTCGAGGGCCGTGAAGTAAGCAGCGTAGCCGCTTCCTCCGGCTCCAAAACTGGCGCGACCGGCTGCCTCTGCAATGGTGCGATAGGTCTCGTCCACCACCGGCACAATCTCTGTCGCCAGGAGAGCCGCCATGCCTTCCCGGTTGGGCGGCCCCGGGGTCCGCTCACCGGCGTGGAGAAACACGCCGATGACCGGTGCCACGGTCTTTCCGATCAAGTTGTCGAGCGCGTTCTTCATGCCGCCGTCGTCGAGCGCTTCGTCCCCACCGTGAAAATAGATCACGGGTAGTCGGCCCGTCATCTCGTCGTAGCCCGCGGGTAAGTAGGCGCTGAAGACCTGCGTGCGACCCTCGACGACCTTACTCTCAAGCGTGTGCTCGACGATCTTGCCCTGTCGATCCGCGCCGGCCTCGTCCAGGTACCACGGCTTGCGCCAGGCGGGCATTGCGAACCAGGACAACTCGCCGTCTTGCCCGTCCGGTTCCGTTCGGTCGTTGAGCGGGTCGACAATGTTCTCTTCGAAGTTCTTGATGAACCCGTAATTAACCCGCGCATTGGGCTCGAAACGAGCCGTGTAGTAGAAAAGATCGGTTCCAGCCACGCGTGTCATGGGGTCTTCACGGCGGGCGCCGATGATGTCGCCTCTGACGCCCACGTCGTTCGCCTCGCCACGATAGACGAAGTGGACAAGGTCCATTCCCTCGATGATCGGGAAGCTGACCTGGCTTGCGAGGTACTCGTCTATCGTCGCGCTCGGTTCGGTCGCAGACTCGAGCTGGCGAAGAAACGACGCAAACGTCGAGCCCGCAGGCATCGCGGTGGTCATCGTCTTCATGCTCTCGTCGAAGGCGTTCGAGAGATCGACTCGCGCGATCTCGTTCATGCTTCGGGCGAAGAGCCCGCCGTCCGCAAACGCGACCTGTGACCAGGACAACTCCTCGAAGAGGGGTATCTGTGCGATCTCTTGATAGCCGTCCGGAGTTGCGCGAGCGAGATGAAGCGTACCGGCCTTGGTGATGATCACCAGATGATCATCGAGAAGCGTGATGAATCCGTCACCCGGCTGCCGGGACTTCCAGACGGACTCGCCCGTCTCGACGCTGACACAAGTAAGAACCCGACCGGTCACGCCGTATAGATGTCCGTCATGCACGACGGGGGTCACGTAGGTTCCCCGAATCGAGTTGGAGTTCCACAGTTCCTCGACGGCATAACCGAGTTCCGGGTCCGGTTTGACCTGGATCATCGAAGAGCCATCCGTCGTGTTACTGAGGAGGAATCGGCCTTCGCCTGCCGCGACCGGGTTCATGCTGCCACTTCCGATGGCGCGTCCATCGCCCTGATGTTCGTATTCGAAGGCTATCGTGCCGGCCGAGGCGTTGATGCCGAACAACTTCTTGTTGCTCGCGGCGATGACCAGTCGTTTCCCGCCGATAAGGGCGACGGTCGGGGACTGGTAGGCGACCTGGTCCGTACCGAGGGTCCATTTCAGTGCGCCGGTTTCCGGGTCGAACCCTCCGACCGCTTTCCCGCCTCCGGTGTCGGTGGGCTCTTCTTCTACCTCGCCTTCCTCGGCGTCGGCATCCGGAGGAGGAGGTGGTGGGTCTCCCAATTCCACGACGAGAACGCCATCGACCAGGATCGGCGACGTGGAGAATCCGTAGTGAGGCTTTGGAATCTCGTGGTTCTCGACCAGGTGAGTGCGCCAGAGTTCCTTGCCGGACTTCAGTTCCAACGCGAACAGTTCGCCCCACGCACCTAGCATGTAAACGCGCCCGCCGGCGACGAACGGCGTCGCGATCGGGCCATCGTGGGACCCGTCGTGGCCGTTGTAGATGGGTCCGATCTGGGCGCGCCAGACCTCCTCACCGGTCGTCGCATCGACGGCGGACAGAAGGTCAAGATCGCCACTGGAGAAGCCGCCGATCACCAGACCCTGGGTGGCGACCAGAGACGCGTACCCGGAGCCGTAGTCGTGCTTCCAGTTCAACTCCAGCCCGGTCTCGTCGGTGATCCCGCCGACCCCCTGGAGGGCGCCGTCGAGGTTGGGGCCGCGGAACGAGGGCCAATCCAGTTGCCCCTCGGCAGCGATCGCACCACCCGTCGCGGCGACGGTCATCAGGCAGAAGACAATCATCGTTGGGACTCTTCGACTCATCATGTTCACTCCGCGTGCCGCCGAAAGTCGACCTTGAAAGTCGATCCGGCTTGCGTCCAGTCGCCTTCAATCAGGGATCCGGATTCGTTCATCGTGCCTTGATAGGTGCTCTGGGCGGCCGGGATGTCGAACGTTACGCCCCGATCCTCCCCGATTGCGATCTCGGCGATCGGGGTATCGGCCCCGCCTTGATCGAGATTCTTGATCGAACCCCCATAGCCCTCCTCGGCACCGCTGAGGTTCAGCACCAACCGGAGCTTGTGAGGGCCAGCGACGATCATACCGTGCCAGGTGCCCGGTAGGCCCTTGCCGGCCACGCCGTCACCGGTGAAATCGGCATAGAAATCCTTGTCGTAGTCCGCCGGTCTCTCACCCCGGGTCATGGAGAACGGGATCGCCTGCCCGCCCTGTTCGAACGTCCCGGCCAGCGAGTTTTCATCTTCCGACAACGTGCCGTTGAATGTCGGGTCCCCCGGCACCTCGGGGATGGAGAAGCTGGCGCTGCCTTCTTCCACCGAGACGCCCGCCATGGCGACCTGTCGAATTCCCTGGGAGGGGACATCGATCCGTGCTTTCCAGCTGCCGTCGTCACCCTTCTCGAGCGCGACCGTGACGGCGATCGCGCCGCTTGGCACCTGGATATCTCCGGCCCAGAATCCGGCGAAAGCATCGTCTCCGGCCGCAGAGGCGACCGAGATCGCCGAGAGCAGCAGGGTCGCCGCGAAGCAGGTTTTCAATCTAGATTTCATCATGGCTCCTCGAGTGGATTAGTGTGTCGGATGAGGCCATTGATTACACCTCAGACCGCGGCGACCCGCAAGGGCTGGAGGGGGCGCCAGAGGGGGATACGGAGAGCCACCCTGCGAAGTTTCACGGTCGAGGCGAGTTGTGAATTGTTGTAAAAATGGGCCCTCGGCATTCGCCGTGGGTTGAGGAGCGGGTAAAGGGGTCGCGATGTTCGACGAACAGTCCATTCTCGTCACCGGCGGCGCGGGGTCCTTCGGTCGAGATTTTGTTCGAAATCTCCTGAGGCGCCACGCCCCCCGTCGAGTGGTCGTGTTCTCCCGCGATGAGTTCAAGCAGTTCGAGATGCGAAACGAGATGGGCTCGCGTGTCTTGCAGTTCGTGCTCGGTGACGTTCGCGACCGCGATCGTCTCGTCGAGGCCATGCGGGGCATCGATCTCGTCGTTCACGCTGCGGCGCTCAAACAGGTTCTGGCGGCAGAGCAGAATCCGATGGAATGCATCAAGACGAACATCCACGGTGCGGAGAACGTGATCTCGGCTTCTCTGGCAAACGATGTGAAGCGGGTGGTTGCTCTCTCAACGGACAAGGCGGCCAGCCCTGTGAGTCTCTACGGCGCGACGAAATTGGCCGCCGATCGACTCTTCGTCGCGGCAAACAATATCGCGGGCCAGCATCCGACCTTGTTCTCCGTCGTACGCTACGGGAACGTTGTCGGGTCTCGAGGCTCCGTCCTTCCTCTCTTTCGTGCACAACTGGCCGCCGGCAAGGATGAGCTACCGATCACGGATCTGCGCATGACGCGTTTCTGGATCACCAGCGATGAGGCCGTCTCGTTCGTCAGCGCGGCCTTCCAACGGATGCAGGGCGGCGAGATCTTCGTTCCGCGTCTTCCTTCCGTTCGAATCGAGGATCTTGCACGATCGCTCGACGAATCGGTTTCTCTGCGGGAGATCGGTATTCGTCCCGGCGAGAAGCTCCACGAGATGATGTGTCCGGAGGCAGACTCCCATCACACGCTTGAGTTCGCGGACCATTTTGTGATCTACCCGAACACCGAGAACAGCGAGCGAGAGGTTGATTACACTCGTAATCTACTAGGAGAGATCGGCAAGCCGGTCGACCCTGGATTCGAGTTCTGCTCGAATTCGAACGAACGATTCCTCACCGTGGAGCAGCTGCGGGAGATCAACCGCCAGAGTTGAAGCGTCACTCGTAGAACTTCAGGAGTTTTCGTTCAACCCGCTCGAAGTTGTGGAAATTCTTCAGCTTTCTCAGGTCTCGGGCGCGGGGGCTCATCAACCCCAGTTTGAGAAGCACGCCAAGCAGCGGATTAGGTGGGCGAACGTTGAACGGGATCAGGTTGAAGTCGAACAGTTTCGGGATCGGTTGGCCATCCGAGTCTTCAACGACCATGACATTCATCGAGTGAAGGTCCACGTCGTATAGTTCTGCCTCGTGAAACAGCTTCACCATCTGACGAACATGCTCGAACAGTGACGGCGGTAGCTTCCCCTCGTGGCGTCGGTAGTAAAAGTAGTACAGCTCGCCGTCGAGCCGTTCCTGCATGAACCCGCGTACGTCGTCGACGACGAGTGTCCCATACGGGCGAGCAACGTACCTTGCCATTCCGGGAGCCTCGTAGAATGCCAGATTCCGCGAGTACTCGAACTCTTCAAGGCGGACCGGGTGTTTGCGCGCGTGGCGTTCCAACGCAGACAGCTTGTAGATCTTCAGCGCAACTTGTTGGCCGTTCCAGATGGCGTTGTACACGCCACTACGCCCACCCTCGCCCAGGCGATCGAGCACCTGCACATCGCCGATGGTTCGGTTTTCGAACGACGGGGGGTCGGTATCGCTATGCGTTGTGGGGAGACTCACCGACCACGATCCACTTGTCGGAGAAGACACGGGCGACGGGAATTACACGTCGAATCTTGATGCCGGCTTCACGGAACTCATCTTCCATCTCGCGTCGAGAAACTCGCTCGAGTGGAGTCTTTGTCATCCTGAGGGCACTCTTGATCTTCCACTTCAGATAGCGCGGCGTGTAGCAATGCCGGTAATCGATGATCAACCAGCGGCGGGAGACTCGACCCATCTCTCGAAGGATTCGAACTCGCGTTGCGGGATCGACGTGAAACATGAATCGGATGGACATCACGCAGTCGACCGAGCTATCAGGCATCGGGAGCGCCTCGGCATCCGCCTGGACGTACCCGGCAAACCTCTCGAGATCGTTGAACTTGCTTTGCGCCTCGACCATCATTTCCAGGGAGATGTCGCTTCCGATCACCAGGTGTCCACGCTCGGCAAGACTCCCGGTGAATCGTCCGGTTCCGCAAGGGATGTCCAGGACCGACTCGACGCCATCGGTCTCGTCGAGCGCCTTGCAGATCGCCTTCCACTTCTTGATGTTTCGCCGTACTCTCCGAGGTTCGCCGAACCGATGAAAGTCGTAGTCGCTAGCTACCGCGGATTCCCGGTAGAACTGTTTCTTGTACGCGTAGCCGTGCTCAGTCGGGCGACTGGGGTCATCTTTAGAAGGTTTGCGCGCCTGGTCCATCGTCGAGCTTTTTGTAGTGGAGTTATGCGGGAAAGTCAAGCGAAGCGTCGTGCCAACGGAACCCGGACGGGTCGATAGACGGCGAAAGCGGACTATCGGGCCAGCTCTTGCGGTGCGCGAGAGAGTGGTATTTCACGGGGGCCACGTCGTTGGGCGCATCGCCATGAAACAAGCTGGCCAGGTACTGGATCTGACCACGCCCGACGCCGAGCTCGTATTGCCCGCCACCGTAAAGTGAAATCGACGCATCGAGGAAGTGATCGTAGGCGTCGAACAGGGTTCGGAGTCTTCCAAACCGTGAGGGTTTCATGTTCAGAATCGTTGGCCGGTAAGGCAGCCCTTTCAGATCGTCGATACTGTGGATATTGGCGTCCCAACTGACACGGTCGCGATGGGGTCCAAGGACCCGCGCACACTCGGCGTCATCGGCGGGGTCCTCAAGGATGGCGTCCGGAAGGCCCTCCGCGATCGTCTTGTACATCGCAGGGTGGGGGGGCGGGCCGCTGAACGAACCCACGTAGAGCCCCTTGAGATCCACGACACGGATGTTCCCTAGCTCGCCCAGCCGGTCGACGAAATGGGGCGTCCACGACGCGTCGTAGTCAATCTTGACCTCCAGTGAGGGCTTGTCGATCCTGCGGGCAAGAACGGGTTCGACGCTTGGAGGGTTGCCGAGGGACATCGACGCCGCGAAACGAACAGGTTGGGGGCGGCGTTGGAGAATTTCAGCCAGGGTGGTGTCCGACTGGCGCAGCGCGAGGTCCAGCGCTGCACTCTCGAACGCCCAGCGCCGGTAGTTGCGGGATGCCGGCGACTCGGGGGGTGCCGGAAACAGATCCAGGGTATCCAGATGTCGACTGAAATCGTCGAGCGTGAATGTCCCGGCAAGATTCAGAGTCGCTCCCCGGTCGAGGAAGGACCGCTGCTCGTCCGCCGAGTAATTGACGTCCTCTCCTAGCCCGTCGTGTCCCCCACCCTGCAAACAGACTGTCGTCGTGAGACGAGTCCAGCCTCCGTTCGCGATCTGCTGCTGGTGGAGTCGATAGCCGTCGATCGTGACCGGCAGATCTGCCAGACGTTCGTATAGCGACGTCATCGTGTCTGGGCCGCCGCGGACTTCCAGACCAGGTGGATTCCGAACGCGCGTCCGGGAGCGAGAGGGGACTTGTCGTCCGCCGACCGGAAGTAGGACTCGTCCAGCAGGTTTTCGCCACTCACGTGCAGAGCCCAGTCGGTGGAGAGGTCATAGCGGATCGCGGCGCTCAGAAGCTGCACGGATGGAATGGCGACCTCACCGGAAGGGGCGAAATGGTCCTTCGCCCCTCGTACTCGAAGACGGGCCCTCCAACTCCAGCGACCCGTTCGATGGGAGACCCCGACGAATGCCTCATGAGGTGGGATGTCGGCTAATTCGTCACCTGTTCCGTCATCCTCGCCGCGGATCAGATGGCCACCCCACTGCAACATCCAGTCGCCCTCGAACCGTCTCAGTCCTTGAAGCTCTACCCCGTTGATGGTCCCGGAGGTCAGGTTAACGAAGCTGCGAAGCTCGTCTGGACCGATGGTCACCCGTTCGATGTAGTCGTCGATTCGGTTTCGGTACAACGCGAATGAGACCAAAGACCGTTTGCCGATCCTGCGGGTCGAGAACTCTGCGTTCAGGGAGCGTTCGGAGTCGAGGTCGGGGTTGCCGACTACCCGGCCACGACCGGTGGAGCCGCTGAAGAACCTCTCCGTGAGACTTGCAAATCGAAGACCACTGCTGATCGAGCTGCGCACCTCCCAGCGGTCGGAGAGTCGATAGGAGATTCCGGTGAAGCCGTTCGCGGTGAATTCATCCGGACGTTCCGTCCCATTCTCCTGGACATCGCTGGACAGGCGGATGCCGCCCTCGATCTCGATTCGATTTCGTCGATGACGAATACTCGAGAACACGCCGACCTCGATCTCGTCGGCACCGTCGAGCGTCCGAAACGTCTCGACCGGATCCATCGACATCGGATCCAGCGGTGTCCTTACTTCACGCGAATCCACGTCCCGACGACCGATCGTCTCGACGCCGTATCGAATACGAGTGTCGATGCCCTTTCGATGTTCTCGCTCGAATCGCACTCCGAAATCGAAGGCGTCATTGTCGACGACTGCGCGCTCCACGCCCGCCTCTACGATATCCGTCTGCAGGTCCTGGGTGTGAACGTAGCTATGAAAGCGCCATCCCGCATCGGCTTTGACTTCGAACTTCAGCAGTTGATGGCGCTCGCGGGGGTAGATTGTCGTCCTGGCCGGAAAATCCGTATTGGACTTTCCGATGTCATCTCCGTAGCTGGGTATCAAGATCCATCGATATTGCTTGTTACCCGCGCGATGACTGTAGCGAAAGACGGCTGATGTCTGGCTGAACGCTGAATTGAGGACGTCGCCCTCGGCGGTCTCCGCGTTGTTCGCGGTCCGATGGGCGAAACTGATCGAGCCGTTTCCGGCTCCGAACGAGCCGGCAAGCCAGCTCTCATCGCCGTCGCTTTTGTACCCGGTCTGAAACATCGATCCCGACGGGCTCGACGGGAACGATTGCACCACGCCTCCCAGCGCACCGGAGCCGTGAAACGTGGTCGCCGGACCGCGAACGATCTCGACACGCCCGACGAGGAGAGGATCGAGAAACGAGGCCGAGACTCCGGCACGCCGCTCGCTGGTGATTCGCATTCCCGAGATCAACTGAATGACACGTTGTCGAGAGACGCCGCGTATCGAAATCGTCTGGAACAAGCCATCCTGACCGTTTTCCGAGACGCCCGGCGCACTCGCCGCCAGGCGTGTCACCGACTCCGGTGTATCCAACGTCTCGCCGGGTGTCAGAACCGTCGAGCTTGCTCCCACGGGACTGTCCGTTGCGCCTTCGATCTCTGCCTTGGCGGAGACGTGCTCCTGCCATTCGATCTTCTTCGCCTCTTCGGTCTCGACCGAGTCGCCCTTGTCGTCCTTGTCGGACTGGGCCCCGATGATCGAAACGACGGACAGAGCTAACACCAGGCATAGGACGCGGGAGGGCGCAACACGTTGCATTAGACCGGAAGCTCCTCGATTCGACCCGACGTCTCTCACGCCGGCGCGGCGTGCTTCGTATCTAATGATAGTGTCCGACCGGGGGCCGTACCACCGTCAGTTCAAGGTGGACCATTCGTCGCCGCAAGTTCGAACACCTGCAAAGCCCCCGTGTCGCGAACGTAGAGCCGGGTGCCGACGAGTGTGGGAGCCGTCCACGTCTTCTCATCCGAGATCGTCGCTCGCGAGAGGATCTTGAGACCGTCGCGTCCCAATCGCACCAGGGCCAGATTGCCATGCTGATCCAGGAAGAGTGTCTTGTCTCCGATGTGGACAAAATTGGCCTGTGAGAAACCTCGCTCTTTCCAGAGAATCTCGCCGGTTTCCGCGTCAATTGCCGCCAGGATCGATCCGTTGTTGCCGATGGAGGCGTAGAACGTGTCGTCGATCCGGATCGAATTCCAGTAGTGAATGCTGACCTGGCGATTGGCCCAGAGTTCCGTCACCTGGGTCAAACCATCATCCGCAAGCGCGAGTCGGAGCACGCGCGTCCCGCCATCCGGCTGTGTTGCGACCCACAGAAGGTTGTCTTCGCCCCACACTGGTGCCGTCGAATTGTTCTTCCACTGGTTTACCGACGGGTGACTCCAGAGTCGCGCGCCATCACTTGCATCGACGCCGATGATCTCGTCCGCGGAGAAGTAGACGAGCTGTTCTTGCCCGTCGACGTCGATCACTGCCGGCGATGCGTAGCTGACGCTGCCAGGCTCGCTGGCCCACACGACAGATCCGTCTACCGGGTCGAAGGCGGCAACGGCCATCTGCGCGCCGCCGACGAGGACGATCACGTTCCCGTCGTGTTCGATCGGACTCGCCGAAAATCCGAAATCCAAGACGGTCGCACCCAGATCGGGGACCAGATCGTGGGACCACAGGATCTCGCCGTCCTCGATCGCCATGCAATGTAGGAGGCCGCTATAGCTCAACGTGATCAGTCGATCACCCAGTATCAGGGGTGTGGCGTTGGGGCCCGTGCCGAACTGCAGTACGTTGCCGTCGTGCGCCGGCGCCTCGTAACGGCGACTCCACTCCTCGACGCCGTCTTCTGCTCGAAGGGCGACGACAACGTCCTGATCTCCCTCGCGATAAAGCGTGAATAGTTTGCCGCCCGCCACGACGACCGCCGAGTAACCGGCCCCCAGATCGCGCCGCCAGACCGTCGTGGGACCCATGGAAGTCCAGATGTCCGCGAGGCCTTTCGTCGGGAGTTGGAAGTCTTGGGTCGGTCCGCCCCAACCTGGCCATCCGCGTCGAGTCTCATCTGTCGACAGACCCATCTCGGATGGGTCCTCGCCGGCGGCGGAAGGACGGCGATCGCCGTTCGCAGGGCAACCGACGGAAAAGACGAGAGAGACGAGAGCCAGGGCAATAATTCGAACGGTCATCATGGGGCAGAGCTTAGCGGTGGACGGGGGAGCCCGTCAATTGATCGGCCGTTACCCTGGGCCGGGATGCTCGGGGTATCATGACCCGCGGCACAGGTCGGTCATTAAATCTCATCGGTCGGGAGTCACGAACATGATGAAAGTAATCGTCGGGTTGATCAGTCTAGCGATCGTCAGCTGGGTGCCAGCTCTATCCGTAGAAGGCGAAGACGCCAAGTCCGACGCGGTCGGCGTCCTGACGCGCTCCGATGCGGCGCTCAAGGCGGTCAAGTCGGCGAGCTATCGTACGGTCACCACGGTGACCGGCGTGGCGGAGAATTTCGTCAAGCCCTCGAAGGGCGAGGCCGTGATCAGCGGCTGGGCGAACCAACTTCCCGAGAAGATGTACGTGCATGTGGCGGTCGCCGACGGTGAAGACACGCTGGAGCTGACCGGCGGCGGCAACGGCGACAATTACTTCGTGATCGATCACTCCAACAAGAAAGGCTACGAGGACATGGATCCCGGGGTTCTCGGGTCTCTGGGACGAACCCTGCAGGCCGCGATCGTCGCGGAATTCGTTCACCCCTCGCCGATGGGCGATGAAATCAACGCCGAGAGTCTGGAGATGTTGGAGGAGCACGAAGTCGGCGGCGAGTTATGCCACCAGATTCGCGTTGTCTACAGCGGCGGGCGAGGGCAGTCGATCTGGTCGATCGCGAAATCGGACGACCTTCCACGCCAGCGCACTCAGATCTTCAGCACCCCTCAGGGAGAAGGATCGCTGACCTATCAGCTGTTCGACCTGGCAATCGACCCCGAGATCGACCCGTCGAAGTTTCGCATGAAACTTCCCGAAGGTTACGAGCAGGTTGACGACTTCGCGCCCTGAATCGAGGGCAGTCGCTATTTCAAGCTGAGCGCCACCATCTTCTGCTGATCACGGACGTACATCGTCGCTCCGATGATCGTTGGAACTGTCCATGAGACGCCATCGAAGAGGGAAGTCTGTGCCTGCATCGTCAGGTCTTCCGGTGTCGCCGTTGTCATGGACAGAACGCCATCCTCATCGAGGACGAATAGGCGACCGTCAGCGGCAATCACGTTCGCCTTGGCATAGCCACGCTTGCGCCAACCGATTTCTCCGGTCGAGATGTTGACGGCAGCCATGAACGCAGGTGTTCTCATGCCGGTCGATCCATAAACCCAGTCACCGTCCTGAACACTTGTGACGTGGTAGAACTGGATCTTGCGGGTTGACCAGGCCTCTTCTGCGGTGCTCTTGCCGTCCTTGACACTCAGTCGAATTCCCTTGGCACCCGCTTCAACTGCCGAAATGAATAGAACGTTGTCGTTCGAAAGCACCGGCATGCTTACGTTCTGCTTCCATGTGTTCTCGTGGGGTATCCGCCACTTCAGGTCGCCGTTCTTGGGATCGAGACCGACCACCTCGCTGGCCATGAACGTGATCAACTGCTCTTCGCCGTCGATCGTGAATATCCGCGGAGTTGAATAGCTGTTGCCGAAGCTCTGGTTCTTCCATGCGACGGAACCATCGTCTTTGTCGAACGCGACAACGCTGGTGCCTTCGCCACCGACCAGTGCGATGATCGTATCGCCGTAGGCAATCGGACTGGACGAATAGCCATGATTCAGGAAGTTGCCGTTGAACGGTTCGCTCCAGAGATCTTTCGACCAGATCGCCTTGCCGGTCTTCTTCTCCAGGGCATGCATGACGCCTGCGATCCCGATCGTATAGACGCGGTCGCCGTCGATCAGGGGTGTCGAGCGAGGGCCGATACCGAATTGGGTGACATGACCGTCACGAGGCGCGGACGCGTAGGCGTGCTCCCAGATGGTCTCTCCCGACTTCGCGTTGGCGCAGAGGACGACCTCGTTGTCGCCGGTGCGATACATCGTGTATATCTTGCCCGCCTCGTAGAGGATTCCCGAGTAGCCGTCGCCAAGCGAGCGGCTCCAGAGTTCTTTTGGACCGCTCTCGGGCCACGCGTCGGCCAGTCCAGTTGCAGTAGCTCTAAAATCCTGAGAGGGGCCGCCCCACTGGAGCCAGTTACTCTCTGTCGGTTTGTCCGCTGCCGGGAGCAGGGAGACCGTAAGTACAAGCAGGCCAAACAGAGTGCGTTTCATCTTGTCACCTCTTCTGCGACGTCGTTCGAATCGAGACTATCGGGATTCGGTCCTGCCCCTCAGGCGATTCCCAGCATATACCAGACCGGATCTTGGCGGCGGAAGGCGGTATTATTGATGGTCATGACCCGTTCCCATTCAATTCAAGTCCATTGGGCCGGCGCACTCGCGGTATTCCTGATCTGGACGTTCGTCGGATGCGGCCCACAATCGTCGCCGCCCGTAACCCCGGCCGATGAGAACGTTCTGCTCATCACGGTCGATACCTTGCGAGCAGATCATCTCGGTGTGTACGGAGCCACGCAAATCGAGACTCCGAACATGAACCGCCTGGCCACCGGAGGCGTGTGGTACGAGCAGGCAGTTGCCGCGTCACCGATCACACTCCCGTCCCATGCCACGATCCTGACGGGGCTGGACACACCGCACCACGGGGTTCGTCACAACGGCCTGTTCGTGCTGGATGAGAAGTTCGAGACGCTGGCGGAGATTCTTCGTCAGCGTGGCTACTCCACGGCTGCGTTCACGGGTGCGTTCGTCCTGGACCAACGCTACGGTCTCGGCCAGGGATTCGACCACTACGACGACCAGGTCCACATCGGTGGCGGCAAACGCCCCGGTGGGACGTATGTTGAACGCGACGCCGGAGTCGTCGTCGATCGAGCCTTGCAATGGCTGAACACCCGCGATACTGATCGCCCTTTCTTTGTCTGGTTGCATTTCTACGATCCCCACGCGCCCTACCGCGCCCCGTCGCCGTGGATGGAGCGATACGCGACGAACCCGTATGCGGGAGAGGTCGCCTGGGTCGACGACCGCGTCGGTCATCTCCTTGAAGAACTCGGAGAGGCCGAACTTCTTGATCACACGCTTACCGTACTGACCGCGGATCACGGTGAGGGTCTGGGGCAACATGATGAGTGGACTCACGCCGACCTGATCTACGAGAGCACGATGCGTGTTCCGCTGATTTTCTCCGGACCATCGGTCGCACGAGGCGGCGGACCGGTTCGCGATCGCCTGGCCGCAACCGTAGATGTTCTTCCGACCGTACTCTCGCTCCTCGATATTCCGTTCGACGGCAACCGCTTCGATGGGATTGACCTGATAGGCGAACCCATCTCACCGGACCGACAGGTTCATGTCGAGACGATGGCACCGCTCCTCGATTACGGATGGTCGTCGCTGCACGGCTTGCGCACACTGACCACCAAGTACATCGACGCCCCCGATCCGGAGTTCTTCGATCTCGCGACGGACCCGGGAGAACTGACCAATCTCTACAACGATGACGCCAGAGCTGTGGAGTCAAGGCGCGTCCTATCCGAGCTGCGAAGTCATTGGGGTGATGATCTCGCATTGCTTGACGGCGGTCGCGAACAGACACCCGACGAGCGCCGTCGTCTCCAGTCGCTCGGATATGTCGCCGGTTCGAACGCGTCACGGCGAGTGGGTGGCGAGGATCCGAAGACGATGATGGGGGTCTGGCGTCGGATGCGGGAGGCCGTGGATCTTGCGCGTCAGAAACGATACGAGGACGCGCAGGCGGCGATCGAGGCCGTTCTCGCCGAGCAGCCGACATCGGCGCGGGCGTGGTACAGCGCGGCGAGCATCTATGAAATGGCCGATGTCCCGGATCGCGTCGAGCATGCGATGCGGCAGGCCGTTGCGCTTCAGCCACGCTCGGAGGGGTACGTCACCCTGGCCCGTTACGCCCTTCAAAGAAACGATGAAGTCGCGTTTCGTGACGCCCTTGACGCTGCGGAGGCGCTCGACCCACGGGACGGCGGCGTGGCGATCGGCCTGGGGCACTACCACGCGTCTCGTGGCCGAATCGCCGAAGCGTTGGCCGCGTTTCGCCATGCGATCGAGGTGGATCCGATCCGGTCCGGCCCGTACGCTCGTCAGCAACTGGAACGACTCGAGGCGGCGCAGGGAGATACCCCATGAGACGATCGCATCTGCATGCACTTCCCCTGTTGTTGTGTTTGACGGTTGGCCTGACGTGGTCATTGGACTCCCCGTCGACGACCGAATCCGACAGCAGCCTCGCGACCGCGTTGTCTCTCGAAAACGCCTTCATCGAAGTCGCGGAACGGGTTTCGCCAGGGGTAGTCGCGATTCGCGGCTACCGAAAGATCGCCGCTGGGGCCAGTCCCCGCGACGAGGACGGCTGGACCGGGCAGGAGGCCGAGCGGTTTCCTGGCCACGCGAGACGGACGGCGCGAAGCGGGTTCTTCGTCAGCAAGGACGGATACATCCTCACGACTCGCGACGCGGTTCAACACCCGGATGACCCAACGCCCGTGGACATCCTGGAAGTCGAATTCGGTCGGCAAGTTCGCGTTCGTGGTCGAATCGTCGGCATTGAACCCACGATCAACCTCGCGGTCGTCAAGGTTGACACTCCGGTCGAGCTGACCGTTCTCCCATCGGCAGATAGCGATCTCATACGTGTAGGGCAATGGGCGATCGCTTTCGGCGATCCGGAAGGAGCTGAGCGAACTTTCGCGGCGGGAGTCGTCTCTCTTCGTCCCCAACGTGACTGTTACCAGGAGGAACTGACGCGAACCTACGTTCAGACGTCGAATCGCGTCCCGCCTCAGAGCCAGGGCGGTCCCCTGGTTGATATTCACGGTAGGGTCGTGGGGATGAGTGTTCCGCCCGGGGCCTCTGCGCCATCGGATGAGCTGGATCGGGTCGCCGGAGTCGGATCCGGCTTCGCACTGCCGAGTAATCTGGCGATGACGCTTTATGGAGCGCTGCGTGAGAAGGAGAGCCGCGTCTCGCCGTGGCTCGGGTTCTCGGTTCTCCAGCTCTCTCCTGACCTGCGAAAACAGTTGCAGTCGTCACCACGAACGGGTGTCTACATCGACGATCTGTTCGTTCCCAGTCCGGCATCACAAGCGGGTGTCCAGGTGGGTGACGTGCTGGTCGAGATGGGTGGGCAACGGATCCTGGCGGTCAAGGACTTTCAGCGGTGGCTCTATCTGTTCGGCATCGATCGAGAGGTCGAGTTGCTCCTGTTCCGCGACGGGAACGAGATCAAAACGACGGTCACCATCGAACAACGTCCAGCGGCCGCAATAACCCGCTGATCCGAACCGGTGTCTCCAACGGAATTTCGTTTCCAACGCGACGGGATTTCGTTTATCCTTCCGCCCATGAGTCACGGACAACCGCTCAGATCTCTCGATCAGGTCCTGGTCGACCTCGCCGCCCTCCGAGACCGACAAGAGTTGGGGAACTGGCTCGTGACGACGCTCGCAGATCGCCCCGACGTGTTGTGGGCCTCTCTCTGGGATCAGCGGCGAACCGACGATGAGATGTCCGGCACCGGGGCCGACTCGACGGCCGCGTGGAGGATCTGGGATCGGGCGGGGCTTGCCGTGGTCACTCCCGTGATCGATCGGACTGGCCTTCCGCTGGGTGCCGCCACCATCATCGACGGTGACGACGCCGGGAAGACCAATTGGCACAACGATCTGGCGGACTCCAGATTGGCGTGGGCTCGGATGCCGGGTGTCCGCGGCGTCGCGTTTCAGCCGATTACCGGACCCGGGAACGACGCCGGAACCTGCGCGATCCTTGTCATTCTCGCATCGGTGACGTTCGTCGGCGGGGGTGTCGCCTGGCTCAAGACGTTGGCCGCCCACATGACTCAGGCTCTGGGGCGCGCGGCGTTCGTCGGGCAGTCGAGTTTGACAGACGGGCCAGTGCTGAACGAAGAGCAAATGAGAGAGTTCGAGCGCCGAAACCTCCGGGCCGCGCTCCAGGCCAGCGACGGCAAGATCTACGGTGACGACGGTGCAGCGGCCCGTCTGGGACTTCGTCCGACGACGCTGGCCTCTCGGCTCAGTAAACACGGCCTCGATCGCCGGTCGTCTTAGCGCTCCCGGCGCCATTCGCCGATTCCGGAATAAAAGACTCGCGAATTGTCATTTGAGATGGCATTTTGCTGTCAGCTATCGTCTATTGTGATCGATGGAACGTCGAGTGTCGGATTCCAATCAGATGCCCCGCGGGATTTCGCTGGCGACGAGTCATGTCGACCGGCAGGAGGCGATCTTCACGCCGGAAGCGGTCTCGTTCGTTGCACGGCTCACGCGCCGGCACGGACCCGCCCTGGATCGGCTGCTCGCTGCGCGGGTGGATCGCCGTGCGCGGATGGCAACGGGCGAAGAGCTTCGGTTCTTGCCCGAGACAAAATCCGTTCGCGATGGCGACTGGAAAGTCGCTTCGATCCCGTCGGATCTCCTCAGGCGACACGTCGAGATTACGGGACCCGTCGATCGCAAGATGATCATCAACGCGCTCAACTCGGGCGCGGACTGTTTCATGGCGGACTTCGAAGACTCGTCCGCCCCAACGTGGGATGCCATGGTCGCCGGGCAGGTCAATCTCCGCGACGCGGTCGCCGGGACGATTTCGCTCCACGATGAATCGCGCGACAAGCACTACCGTCTGAACGAGAATACGGGGACGCTCCTGGTACGACCGCGCGGGTTGCATCTGGTCGAACAGAACATGCGAATTGACGGGAAGCCTGTTCCTGCAGGCCTTTTCGATTTCGCGCTCTATTTCTTCCACAACGCACACCGATTGCTCGCAAAGGGGAGCGGACCGTACTTCTACCTTCCGAAACTGGAGAGCCACCGTGAGGCCAGATGGTGGAACGACGTCTTCGTCGATGCCCAGGAATTCCTGGGACTCCCGATTGGATCGATCAAGGTCACGATGCTCATCGAAACGCTCCCGGCGGCCTTCGAGATGCACGAGTTGATGTTCGAGCTCCGGCAGCACTCTGTCGGACTCAACTGTGGTCGCTGGGACTACATCTTTAGCTACATCAAGACCCATCGCGAGCGACCCGATCGCGTTCTTCCGGACCGATCGCAGGTGACGATGGAACAACACTGCATGCACGCCTACTCCCGTCTGGTGATTCAAACGTGTCATCGGCGGGGCGCACATGCGATTGGCGGGATGGCCGCCCAGATTCCCATCAAGGGGGACGATGCGGCGAACCAGGTCGCGATGGAAAAAGTCCGTCGAGATAAGCTCCGCGAGGTCACCGATGGCCACGACGGAACCTGGGTAGCTCATCCGGCGCTGGTGACGATTGCCCGCGAGATCTTTGACGATGGAATGCCGTCAGACAGCCAGGGCAACAATGACCACCAGCAACACGTACTCTTGCACGATCTTCGCGTGTCGGAAGAAGACTTGCTGCGAGTCCCGGAAGGAACACGCACCGAAGAGGGACTGAGGCTCAACGTGCGTGTCGGCATCCAGTACGTCGCAGCCTGGCTGGAGGGTCTTGGCTGTGTTCCGCTCTACAACCTGATGGAAGACGCGGCGACGGCTGAGATCTCTCGCGCTCAGGTATGGCAGTGGGTCCACCATGGCGTCGAACTCGAGGATCAATCTCCTGTGACGGTGGAGCGAATCAGCTCCGTGATCGATGAGGAGATGGTCAAGATCCAACAAGAAGTCGGCGATTCCAGGTTTGTTTCATCGCCGTACGCCGAGGCGGCGGAGCTCTTTCGCCGCTGGTGTTGCGCCGAGACGCTGGAAGAATTCTTGACCAGCGCCGCGTATGCGCGATTGATCGAACGCGATTCAAATCGCTGAATCACCTCGCTGATACGGGAAGCTACGTGAGATCGTCGTCGTTTCTCGCGTCGTGATAGCATCCGTCCTTACTCAAGCCTCGAATCGCGTCTTTAACGACGCGACGGCGGGTCAGCACGGGGGATGGAGTGTTCCGGCGACGCAAGAAAGTTGGTCTGCTTCTCTGCGCCCTCATGTGGACCGCCAGTCTCTTGCACGCGCAGAGCGGCGGATTGGAAGTCGTCGTACGCAACTCGACCGACGGTTCACCGATTGTCGGTGCCGTCGTCACACTGAGCCATCCGGAGCAGTTCATCTCGACGACGGCGGTCGCGACGAACGCGTCGGGAATCAGCCTGTTTCCGGTCCTGCGGTCGGGTGGTGGCTACATCATCGAGGTCGAAGGAACAGGATTCTCCGGCCGTCGATTCGATCAACTCCGAATTCAGAGTAATGCGGTCAACCGAGTCGAGGTTTTGCTAGCGGGCGAAGTTATCGAATCGGTCTCCGTCAAGACCGAGGGGTCTATCGTCGATCTTACGGAAGTCGGAAACCGGACAAAGTTCGACGCTACCTTTCTGGAGAACCTCCCGATACCGGATCGCCAATACCAACGGATTCTTACACTCTCGCCAGGGGTGAAGGATGATGATGGCGATGGCAACCCGAACGTACACGGTGCGCGCGATCGAGATTTTCGCGCAGAGGTGGGCGGCGTCGGGAATACCGATCCACTCACCGGCGAGTGGTTGAGTTACCTCAACCTGGATGCCATCGAGGAGCTTCAGGTTCTCACGACCGGCGCCGGCGTCGAATACGGGAGAGCCTCCGGCGGGTTTGCAAACATTCTCCAGAAACAAGGCAGCAACCAGTTCGAGGGAGTTGCCAGCCTCATCTATCGGTCGTCGAACTTCGATCGCGATGGAGCGGCAAACCGAGAGACGCCCGACTTTCGTTGGCTCCAGCCATCATTCCAGGTAAGCGGGCCTCTCGTTAGAGATCACGCCTGGTATCGCCTCTCGGCCGAGTATATCGATCGAGAAGATCCGATCGTGTTTCTGGATCGCACCGAGACTCAGGTTCGAAAGCAGGCGATTCAGTCGTATCAGGTGACCACACAGCTGACGCCACGGAACAAGTTGGCGTTTCAGTTTTCGTCGGACCCATTAGAAATTGAGCGCTTCAACCTCTCCTCGACGATACCGGGGTCGGCGGCGACCGATTTCGATCGTGGCGGCGAGACTTTTACCCTTACGTGGACAGCGCCGTACTCGCCGAACCTTCTGGTGGAGAACATCGTTGCGTACCAGAACCATAGTCAGGAGATTGTTCCTTCCGTTGAAGGAGTTCCGAACGACTGCGTGGTTTTCGGTGCCGTGCCCGCCGACAGGTTCGGCATCCTCAATCAGGCCAATTGCCTGGATATCGAGACGGGTAGGCAGAGTGGGACGGCAAACGAGTCATCGGCAGACAAACGGCAGCGGCTGACAACGCGTAGCCAGGTCACCTATTTCGCGAACAACCTCTGGGGCATGAGTCATCGATTCAAGTTCGGACTTGTCGTCGAGAACGAGCGTTACTTTCGGCGAATCGAGCGAAATCCTACGCTTCGCTTTACGACCGAACGGGTTCCATTGGGGTCACCCCCGATCGTGGCCACGGTCGAGGCTCGGATCGCGGCGCCCAATGGTTCGCAGGGGCGTGCGACGGGCGTCAACACCACGCTGTTCTTCGAGGATCAGCTACGACCGATTCCAAGCCTGACCATAACCGCCGGGTTCCGGTACGACCGCGAGGAGATCAATTCCGACGGATTCAGACCGTTCGACCCCGAGGCCGAGGCGGCCACCTTTCTGGCTCCGTTCGATATGACCGGCCCGATTCCGCTCGACGCGTTCGCCATTTTTACGCGGTTCAACGACATCCTCGATTTCCGCAACGAAGTCGGCGCCGTCCTGGGCATCTCACCGTCGTTTATTCCCCTGAGTGCGGCCGCAAACGTTAGTAGCAGGTTGGTCAAGGCGCGACAGATCGAAGACATCAATCTCGTAAACCATAATGTTGCCCCTCGTATCTCTATCGCATGGGATCCAGGGGGAGACGGAAAAACCAAACTGACGGCGACGGCGGGACGGTATTACGACAAGATCTTTCTCGCAGTACCGCTCGTCGAGATCGAGCCCGCGGAGACCAACATTACTTTCCGCGCGTTCCCGCAGGGCGATCGGTTTGTCAATAACGGACGGGTCGGATCATTCGACCCAGCCGTATCGGTCCAGGCGATCGATCACGACCTTCGAACCCCCTATCAAAACGAATTCACGCTGGGGTTCGAGCGTGCTCTATGGAACGAGTCGTCCGTTCGATTGACCTACATCAAGAGGCGTTTCCTGGATCAACTTCAGGACCAAGATTTCAACAACGCGGTCGATGACCGGGGGCGCTGTGTGGTTCCAATCTTTTTTGGACAGCGGCCCGTCGCGGCCTCTCCAGGGGTTGGAGCGCTCATAACGGTTCCCGGGACCGGGGAACAGTACACGGATACGGATCCCGGTGTCGGGGACGGACGTATCGACGACTGCACCGGGGATCTCCTGACGTCTGGTACACCGCTAAACCCGATCCAGGCGGAAGTCCCCGATGGACTTCCCGATCTCTACAACCAGAATCCTGCCTGGGGAGAGATCCTGGTCATCGGGAACTTCAATCAGACCGACTACCGCGCGTTGGTCCTGGAGTTCGTCAGGCGCCAGTACCGAAACTGGCAGATGAACTTTTCCTACACGTACTCTCGGGCCACCGGGAACGCCGAGGATTTCGATCAACTCCTTGGCAACGAGCGAAATCTCATCGAGGACGAGGAGGGATTCCTTTCCTTCGATCAGCGACATGTAGCTCAGCTCAGTGCGATCTCGCTGACCCCCTGGGGTTTCCGGCTTGGGGGAACGCTTCGGTGGGAATCCGGGCTGCCGTTTTCCGATCTCCAGAGCAAACAGACCGTCTTTGGTCGTGCCCCCGAGTATTTCAATCTCGCGTCGTTCAATCAGAAATTCCGACTGAGATACACGCGTAACCAGCGGAACGACGAACGCAACCCAGGCTTCTGGACGGTCGACATGCGTCTCTCGAAGGAGTTTTCTCCCTCTGCCGGAACCCTGCTGCAGGTGACCGTGGAGGTGTTCAACCTGCTCAATGACGACACCCTTCGACTTGAGGACCGTGTCCGCAACACGAACGCCGGCTCCCAGCGCTTCGGGCGGCAGTGGCAGTTGGGACTGAGGTACAGTTTCTGACCCGATCGTCGTAGACACGCGGATATCTTCAAAGAATTTGATCGAGACGGCCTTGAAGTATTGCGTTTTTTGCGGCCCATTTATTGACGTTTAGACGTCGGCCTCTCAGCGGACCCACCTCCATCGTGAAGTTAATATAACTTCATTCACGTTCACAGCGCTATTAGCTTAAGTTTGATTAAGCTATTGTAATTTGCTTGATACATATTCATCTCGCAAATTCCGTCTCTGTGTGCTCGCCGAACTGGGTATTCGACGTGCACTCGTGAAGACAACGTCCGAGAAAAATCTCCCGACGTTCCCAAGGTGAGGAGGCATTGAGATGAGCAGGATTCAAGGAAATCGGCGGTGGACTCGGGCGATGACGATGATCGTCGTTCTTACGGTTCTGGGGTGCGGGTTGGCTCTCGCAGCTCCGGGTCCGGAGGTCGAGATCAAGGTCGATGTCGCGCGGCTTGCCGTTCGGACGGTTGCCGACGGCAGCCAACAGACGATCGAAGAACCCGTCACGAATGTGACTCCCGGCGACGTGCTGGTCTATCGGCTGACTGCGAGCAACGTGGGCAAGGCCGCGGCACGGAATATGCGCCTGCAGGATCCGATCCCGAAAGGGACGGTCCTCGTTACGGAGTCCGTCAGCAGTGATCGCGCCGTTGTAACGGCCAGCATCGACGACGGCGTAACGTACGCCACGTTTCCGATCCAGATCGAAACGACTGCCGTGGATGGGTCTGTCACACAGGTTCCTGCTCCCTCGTCGGCTTACACGCATCTGCGTTGGAAACTCGCAGACACGATTGCGCCAGGCGACGAGAAGTCCGTCAGTTTCAAGGTGCGCGTTGAGTAATTCATTCAGGGCTCAAGACATTTACACGGAACCGTCTCGGCATTTGGCCGTGGCGGAGGAGAAGAGGTGATTTGATGGCACACACGTACATCAAGCGTTTCACGCTAGGTGTAGCGCTGACGTTGCTGATGGTGGCTTTTGCCGCCGATAGCTTCGCGGCAGGTACTCCGGCGGGAACCGTTATTTCCAATACGGCAACCGCCGACTACGAGGACGCCAATGCCAACGCGTTGCAGGCAATCTCGAATACGGTGACCACGACGGTGAATCAGGTCTCTGCGGTCGATATTTCCCCACCAACAGGTTCGCTCAACGCAGATCCCGGAGATCTCGTTTGTTACGCTCATACCGTTTCGAACAACGGTAACGACGCCGGTATCATCGATATCGCCACGAGTAGCAGCCAGGGCTTCACGGTCACGGTCTACGAGGACGTCAACACCAACGGTACTTACGAATCCGGTACCGATACACTTCTCACCGACACGGGTGGCAGCGCGGATGTGGATACCGGCATACTGCCGGACAGCGTCAGTTCCCCCGGTAACAACTCCATTGAAATTCTCGTGTGCATCGCGGTCCCGGCTGGAACTGCCGACGGAACGGTGGATGCGACCGACATCGATATCGCCTCCGTTAACGATCCCGGAGCGACCGATTCTGCGACGGACACGACGACGGTCCAGTCTCCTGATCTGGGTGTCGTCAAGTCGGTGTCGCCCGTCGGCAACCAGCCCCCCGGCACCACGCTGACGTACACCATCGTCGTGACCAATAATGGCGCAGTGGACGCTCTCAACATCGTGCTGACGGATCCGGTTCCGGCCAACACAACGTATGTTGGATCGTCGATTACTCAGGATGCCGCTACCCGAACCGATGGTGCGGACGGCGACAACGCCGACCATGACGACACCAATGCTGGCGAGGTCACCGTCGCCATCGGGACACTGGCGTCAGGCGCGAGTACGACGATCGTGTTCGAGGTAATGATCGACTGATCGTAGGCTCAAGGACCGAATAGCTCCTCACCCAGGGTGGGGTGTCCTTCTTCGGAAGGGCACCCCGCCCAACTATCTCTCGTTCTCGGGATAACTCTTTTCGGAGTTCGCCTGCAATGGCTAGGTGCGCCGTAGACGTGTCGACCGCGTTTCGTCTACTAAAGACGAAGGGCGGTCGTTCGCTCGTCGGTATGTGCGTGCTGATTCTGGGAACTTTCGGCCTCCTGAATGCGCAAGGCCCCACTCCGGCCGGCGTAGAAATCACAAACATCGCAAGTTCGACCTTCGAAACCGAAGGTTTTGGGTTCGCGGGACCCCAAACCGTGGACTCGAACGTGGTCGTCACGATGGTTCTTGGCACCCATTGTTTCGAGAGCCCGCAAATCGGCGTGATCCCGCAGGGAACGGTCGCTCCCGCCGAACTCCTGACCTTCACCGTCGCGATCACCAACGACAATTCGCTCGATCTGAACGACGTAACCGTGCGGACTCCACTGGACGTGGGGCTCCTGGCGCCAATCTCGTTTTCGACAATGACCGTGACGACCGCGAATGGGGGTTCGGCAGAGGTAACCGGGGTCTACGACCCGATGAGTCGCACGCTCACCTGGACCGTGGACCAGATCACGGCCGGTGACTCGATCGAATTGGAATTTCAGGCAGAGGTCCAGTCGGGCCTCGTTCCGGATTCCACGATTGCCAAACAGGCCGAAGTGTCCTCGCTTGCGTGTCCGGTCCCAATCTCTACCAACGTGTTGGTCATCGGGATCGTTCCGCCGGTTCTACAACTCACAAAATCCGCCAATCGGTCCAGCGCGACGGTCGGCGACTCTGTGATCTACTCACTCGTCGCGGCCCATAGCGGGACTGTTCTCGATCTTGACAACACCGTCGTGGTTGACCGGTTGCCACCGACGCTTCGCTATCTGCGGGGCAGTACGACGATCGACGGGGTTTCTGCACCCGATCCGATCACCGCCGAGAAAGGTCGACTCCTCACGTTCGGCCTCGGTCTGCTGCAGCCCGGTGATGGGCGACTCGTCCGTTACGCAACCGTCGTCGCCGCCGGCGCCGTCCGCGGAGAAGCCATCAATCAGGCACATCTCGAAGCGATGACTCCTGCGGGTTCGCTCGTCGTGTCCGATCAGGCTACTGCGGCGGTTCGACTCACACCCGGGCCGTTCAGGAGAGAGGCTCAGTTAGTGGGGCGTGTCTTCGTCGATGACGATTCCGATGGAGTCCCGGACGATGGCGAACCCGGAGTCCCGGGAGCTCTGGTCACGATGGAAGACGGTCGCGGAGCCCTGACCGACGTAAGCGGCCGCTGGAGCATCACGGGCGTGGATCCCGGATTGCACGTCGTTCGCATCGATCCCGCGACCCTTCCCAGTTCGATCATTCCTACGATCGGTGGCACCCAATGGGTCGGCGATGCCGGCACTCGTTTCGTGGAGGCTCGAGCTTCAACCCTTGTCATCGCCGATCTTCCCGTGGGGCCACCGCTCTCCCCGCGTTGTTCGATCACCGCCGAGCCAATTAGCTACACGTTGCCACTGGCGATCTTTCAGGATTCGCGCGGGCGATATGACAGCGCCGCGGATCGCCATCTGCAGGCGCTGGCTCGACTTGTCGACGATGCCGGCGTTTCCTCAGACCGTTCCATGGCAGTCAAATGCGGTGACGACTCCGTCCGCCAACGCATGGCCCGGGAAATCTCCGCAGCGCTCAACGTCGTCCGACGAATAAGAGATTCGCGCCCGGAGGAGAACCGACCGAAATCCTTCGAGCAGACTCTACGCACCGTGAAGCCCGTGGCGCAGATTCTGTCTCCGCTGGAAGGCGATGTCGCGGATCGGACACGCATCGATATCGACGTCATCGTACCGACGGAGTCCGGTTCGGAACTGCGCGTCAACGGCGGACTGGTTCCCGAGAGACGGGTCGGAACACGTTCCGAGCTTCCGTCTCGTGGTTTGATCGCGATGCGCTACGTGGGTGTAGAGTTGCGACCGGGGGACAACGTCATCGAGTTGAATTCGGGGGCGGCGGTCATTCATGTCAGTCTTCCCGATGAGCCCGTCGAACTTGTCGCGTCGGCCGAAGGGGGGCACTGGGTCGCCGACGGCGTCACGACTCCGGTTCTTATTGTCGAGACTCTCGATCAGTTCGGAGCCCGTTCGCTCGCCAGGCAGACGCTAACGTTGGAGATCGAAGGCGCAACGGTCGCTGAGGACGATCTCGATCTCGAGCGTTCCGGACTCCAGGTTCGGATTGTCCGCGGCGTCGCGAAAGTCGCAATGTCACCCCAGACGTCGCCTGGTCGCGTTCGCGTCCGAGCTTCCACCGATTTGATGGAGATCGAAGAGGAGATCGAGGTTCATCCTGGAGGCGGCGGATGGAGAATCACGGGTCTCGCCGAGGCCAACCTGGTGGGGGACGGTGGCGTCGAGGGTGACGGCGGTGCGGCACCCGGGCTGGGAGATCCGATCACGGAAAGCGGCGGAAGAGTTGCGTTGTTCGCACGCGGTCCTCTCGGCGACAAGGCGCAACTGACAGTCTCGGTCGATACGGAGCGAGAGCGAGATAGGGACCGCCTCACCAACGACTTCGAACCGGATCTGTTCTATCCGGTCGTCGGAGACGAAAGCGTTGCGATCGATGAGGCGGCATCTCAGGGCAAAGTGTTTGTACGGGTTGACGGAACTCGCGGGTACGCACAGTGGGGAGATTTCTCTACTGCGTTTCGACGGACCGAACTCGGTCGCTATGATCGCAAGTTGACCGGAGCACGCGGAAACGTCTCAAAGGGCGGATTCTCTTTCGATGGATTCGCCTCGAGCTCGGATCAACAAGTCGTCCGGGACGTATTCGAGGCCGACAATACATCGGGCCCGTTCATCCTTCGGTCGAGCCCCGTCGTGGCACGATCTGAGACCGTCATCGTGGAGACACGCGATCGGTTTCACACGGATGAGGTGATCTCTCGTGAGATCAAACGTGCGGACCTGGACTACGATCTCGACCCTGTTGCAGGCACAATTCTCTTTCGTGGGCCCATCGCCGCGTTCGATGCGGCGCTGAACCCACGTCGCGTGGTGGTCTTGTACGAGTCGCGCGGCGGTGGAGAGGATCAGTGGACCGGTGGCGGCCGCGTAGCGTGGAGAAGCGGCAGGAATTTCGAAATCGGCTCGACCGCGGTCGTCGAGGAGAGATCCGGAGAGAACTACTCACTTCTTGGGATGGATCTACATTGGCGTCTGTCGCCGGGCACACAACTTCACGCGGAGGTGGCTTCGAGTGATGCCGGCGAGCAGTCGACGGCTTACAGACTCCATCTATCCGGCGCGCCCCGACACCAGCTTCGTTGGGAATTCGGGTTCGAAGACGTCCCTCAGGCGTTTGACAACCCGACGCTCCTTGCCGCGCCGGAAGTCGGGTCTCGACGGATTCGGGGCCAGATCGAATGGCAACCTACCGACGACTGGAGGATCAAGGCTGAGGGATACACCCAGGAGGACGAGGGTGCGGGCATCGATCGAACGGTGCTCGGTGTCGAGGCGGAGCGTCGCGCGGGCCCCGTCACCGCTCTCGGCGGATTGCGTCATGTCTCCGCCGAAACCGGTGCAGGCCCGGAAACCGATTCGACGCTGATCAAGGCGGGGTTGCGCGGAAAAATCTCTGATCGTTGGTCCGCCGAGTTCCATCGAGAGCAGGCGCTCAGCGGAGAGACCGCGCCTGGTTTCCCCACGCGCACCGCTGTCGGTGTCTCCTTCGATGTACGGACGGATACGAAGATCTTCCTACGCGAGGAGATCGAGTCCGGCGATGGCCCTGATCGGGATCGAACCGTTCTCGGCGTCGAGAGTCAAATCGGACCCCACACGCGGGGCCTGATGAACTACAGCCTTAACGGAGGGGTCCAGGGCGACTCCCTCCGAGCACTCGCCGGTGTAGAAACCGTTCTCCCGCTCGATGAGAGGCGGTCGCTCCAATTCTCCGCCGGCCGACTTCAGACGACGTTGGGTGACGACACAGGTGACTACACCACCCTTGGCGCCGGTTTCGAGTACCGAACCGGAAGCAAACTTCTATCGACTCGATACGAACTTCGACTCGGCGAACTCGACGATCGCCACTTGCTAACCGCGACCGGAGCGTTCAAACCATCCGAGCCGTGGACGATCTTTGTGAGAGAGCGGTTATTTGTTGATGCGCGAGATGGAATCGACACATCGTGGCGCGGGGAGGGTCTGCTGGGAACTGCGTATAGACCCCTTGCGGGGAGATGGCAGTTCCTGACGAGACTGGATCATCAGATTGGCAACGGCGTGGCTGGCACCTCAGCCGGAGTCTTGCCGGGGACAGCCCCCACCGAACCGTCCAGCTCGATCGGAACGCCGTCACCCTCAACAATCGGCATCGGTCTGGGCACGGATCCGGGCCGCGGGTATCCGGATACCGATGTGATCTCGATCTCGGTCGCCGCTGGCTTTCGACCCACGGCCAAACACCGCGTCGCGAGTTCCGTGATCGTCCGTCACGTCGGTGAGGACGAGACGCTCAATATTCCCTCAACGCTGGCCCGACTCGTTTCCCTCCACTACACGACACAGGTCCATCAGCGTTGGACGTTAGGAATGAGTCTGCGAGAATTCGCCGAGCTTCGCAGTAGCACTCGCGACTCCGGAGCCGGTGTAGAAGTTGGCTTCCTCGCGTTCCGAAATCTGTGGATCACAGTCGGATACAACGTCATTGGATTCGACGACGGGGACTTCTCGGCCGCGGAAACGACCGAGAGCGGTGCGTTCGTTTCGTTCAGATTCAAGTTTGACGAACGCAGCCTGACCCGACTCGGAGACTTGCGACTGGATCGCTAGTCGAGGTCGAGCATGCGGAGATCTTCGAGGTAGTGGGTTGTTCGAGGATCCTGCAGACGGATCAAGCGCTGAGCGACGTCCGCCATTCGGGTCGCGACAAGCCCCGCCTCTTTCAAATGATGACTCGATCTTGCTTCGTTCTTCTGATCCAGGTATTGCGAGAGTAATTCCATGTGGCCGAATAATGCTGTGAGCGGATTATTGATCTCGTGACCCAGCGTCGCAGCCATCTCCAGTAACGCAGTCTGATGCTCGGTCTTGCGTAACTCATCGTTTAGCCGACGTGCACGGATTCCAACCCGAACTCTTGCAAGGAGTTCCGGTGGATCAAACGGCTTGGCGAGATAGTCGTCGGCACCCGAGTCGAGACCCATGACTTGATCTTCTGCGGAGTCCCGTGCGGAGAGGAGGACGACATAGGTCTCTCTCAGGCCCGGGTCACTCTTGATCGACCGGCAGTACTGGATGCCATCAAGGTTGGGCATGACCCAGTCGCAGAGAACGAATTGGGGGAGGAGCTCACGGGTCCGTTGGAGACCCTCGCGTCCGTCCTTCGCTAGATGAACCTCGTACCCGGCGTCGAGGAACCGTTGCTCCAGGACCGCGCGCATCGAGTGGTCGTCGTCGACGACCAACAACCGATCCCGTTTTGACATGTCTTCCTCATCGCCGGACCCTCCGACGGGACTAACTTAGGGACCTGGAAACCCAATTGGCAAGTTCGAGTGGAAAGTCGTGGAACTCTCACTTCTTGAGGCTCATGGAAAGAAGACCAAAATGGTCCGGTCTTCTGGTTGACGGATGGTAGGGCTACGTGCATATTGATCACGCGCAAATCGAGTTGCTTCAAGCACTTATGCGAATGTTTCGCAACTAGCTTGCGGCTCAGGGTCGACATCCCATCACCCAACCAGGTTCGGTCTGTGGTTGGAGTCGACGAAGCGACTAAGTTGCGACCGGTTCGCATGAAGAAGTCTGAAGGGCGTGAGGAAAGGGGAATCGTGAGAATAGCTGACATCACTCATGCGAACGGTTCGCATAACAGTTCGGGCTCTCCTCGTCGTCGACGCGGGTGGGCCGCAGCGATGGCCGTCGTCGTGACGATGGCAGGGTCGGTCGGATGGATACTTCGAGCCGACGAGACCTCCGAAAAGCCGGCCGAATCCAGGCCTGTCGAGGAGGCAACGACCGAGTCGTCCGTCGTCGTCGAAGAAGTCCGCGTCATCAGTAAACCTCCGAGTCGGACGCCTGGGTCGATCTCCTATATCGGCCCCGAAGAATTGGAACGTCAGGGCCACACCGATATCCACCGGATTCTCCGATCGGTACCCGGGGTCAACCTGCAGGAGGAGGACGGATACGGCCTTCGTCCTAACATCGGGATGCGCGGGACGGGAAGCGAACGGAGCCAGAAGATCACCCTCCTCGAAGACGGAGTGCTCATCGCCCCGGCCCCCTATTCGGCGCCGTCTGCGTACTACTTTCCAACGACGGGGCGGATGGACGGAGTCGAGATTCGTAAAGGATCGAGCTCCATTCGTCAGGGACCTCAAACCAACGGCGGGGTGCTCAATCTACTCTCCGCAGGCATTCCGTCCCATTTCGGGGGACGCCTTCAATGGACCACGGGGTCGGATGCGTCACGGCGAACGAGCGCCAGAATTGGGGACTCCGGGCCTCGCGTCGGGTGGCTCTTCGAGACCTATCAACTCAAGACGGACGGATTCAAGGAACTGGATGGAGGCGGTAAGACGGGATTCGACCTCCAGGACTACCTGTTCAAGGTGAGATATGTCATCCGCCCCGGGGCGCGACGATTTCAGATGATGGAACTCAAACTTGGAAAGACCGACCAATTCGGTCGCGAAACCTACGTGGGTCTTAGTGACGCCGACTTCAATCTCAATCCGTACCGGCGGTATGCCGCGTCGCAGAGAGACAGGATCACTGCGGACCATGAACAGGTCCAACTGCGCCATGTCATTCGACTGCGAGATGGGTTCGATGTCGTAACGACCGTCTATCGCAACGACTTCTTCCGAAACTGGAGCAAAGTACAGTCGGTCCAAGGTCAGTCAATCGCCAATGTTCTTCTCGCGCCTGACGACTTCGCAGACGAGTTCGCGGTTCTTCGCGGCGATATCGATAGCGTGGACGATGCACTGTCTTTGCGCCACAACCGTCGAGACTACTTTTCGCAGGGTGTGCAGACCACGGTTCGGTATAGACCTGGTTCCCGCCTATCGAATCACGAGTTCGAATTTGGACTTCGCGTTCACGAGGATGAAGAGGATCGGTTCCAGGAGGAAGACGGCTACCGCATGCTGAGTGGTCAGATGATCCAGACCTCGATTGGATCGCCGGGAAGCCAGAGTAATCGCATCAGCGGAGCAACCGCAGTCGCGGGCTATGTCGAGGATGAGATCACTCTGGGTCGCTGGACCGTGACGCCCGGAGTTCGGTTCGAGAGCATTGACTTTTCGCGCAGTGATTTTGGAAAGAACGATCCACTTCGGGTGGGGGACTCCTTGACGACCGGCCGCACGGAGTTCGATGTGATCATCCCCGGACTCGGCACAAATGTACGCATCGGTGACATGAGCCACGTATTCGCAGGAGTCCACCGGGGCTTTGCCCCTCCGGGGCCGGGCTCGAGTCAACAGGCCGATCCCGAGGATAGCGTCAACTACGAGATCGGTTACCGATTCGAAGGCCCGACTCTCGGCACCCAGATCGTCGGGTTCTTCAACGACTACAAGAACCTACTGGGTTCCGACACGCTCTCATCGGGTGGAACCGGCACGCTCGATATGTTCAACGGTGGCGAAGTCGATGTGATGGGTCTTGAGACGTCATTCCATGCAGAAATGGGACGAGTTGCCTCGTCCGTACGTTTCCCCCTGGCCGTGACCTACACGTTCACGGATGCCGAGTTTCGGAGTAGTTTCGAGAGCGATTTTGCCGGATGGGGCGATGAGGTCATCCGTGGCGATGTTCCTCCCTATCTGCCGAAGCATCAGGCTGCGCTTCAACTCGGGATTGTTCACAACGCGTGGTCTCTGAACACCGAGATGTCCTGGGTTGATCAAGCGCGGACGGTGCCCGGTCAAGGGCCGACGACCGACGAAGAGACTATTGACGCGCACTTCCTCCTGGACGTGACTGCAGAGGTTCGTGTTCACGACTCCGTTCGAATGTTCGTCCAATCTCGCAATCTTACGGACGAGCGATATATCGCCGCACGTCGGCCCGCCGGTGCGCGACCAGGGATCGGAAGGACGATCGCAGTAGGGTTCAAGTGGGATTTCTAGGATGCCGTTGCGTTGGTTGACGTACGCGGCGGGTCTAGTCGTTGCGACGTTTGTCAGCGCCCCGTTGTTTTATCTCGTGATGCGAGCGATGGCTCTCGGACCCTATCGTGTCCTGGAGTTCTGGTGGCGTCATGGTCAAGTTCAACTGCTCATGCAGACAGTTGCCTTGATGGTGGGCGTTGTGGCGATCGCGAACGCGATCGCGATTCCGGCAGCGTGGCTGGTCGCTCGGACCGACCTGAGGTATCGGGGCATCTGGGCCACCATCCTTGCGTTGCCGCTTGTCATCCCAAGTTACGTTTCGGCGTTTTCCTGGGTCTCCGTACTGGGCCCACGCGGGCTGCTTCAGGGAATGGTCTCTTTTCTTGGCGTCGAGCGATTGCCCGCAATCGCGTACGGTTACACCGGTGCGCTATTCGCTCTGGCGTTGTTCACATACCCGTACTTGTTTCTCCCCCTGGTCGCGGCAATGAATTCACTCGACGGGAGCACAGAAGAGAGTTCACGAGTACTCGGAATCGGACCGTGGAGAACGTTCTTCCGCGTCACACTTCCGCAACTTCGTGGATCGATCGCGACGGGATCCCTGCTAATCGCGCTCTACGCGTTATCCGATTTCGGGGCAGTGTCAATCGTTCGATATAACACCCTTACACTCGGTGTGTACAACGCATATCGGAGTCTGTTCGATCGATCCGGCGCGGCCCTGGCGGGATTGCAGTTGGCCGTTGTCGCACTCGCCGTTGTGGGTCTGCATGGGCTTGTACGTCGCCGCGAGCGCCGGAGCACAACGGGTTCGCAGCGGACGCGATCAGTAATAGAGCTCGGTCGATGGAGGATTCTGGCACGGATAGGCCTGAGTTGTGTCGTCGTACTCAACATAGGCATTCCGCTTCTCGCGATATCGGCCTGGTTGACCCGTTCAGGATTGCCGCAGTCAACACGAGGTCTGATGTCGGCCACGCTGAATTCCTTCACGGTTTCGAGCCTTGCCGCGATCGCGGCGGTCGTGCTGGCCTTCCCCGTGGCGCTGTGGGTTACTCGCTCTCCAGGGTTTGTCGGCCGGTGGGTCGAGCGATTGTCCATCACAGGGTTCGCGATGCCGGGGCTAGTAGTGGCTCTCTCGTTGGTGTTTGTTGCGACGCGGCAGCTGCCGTGGATGTATCAGACTACGCTGCTTGTGGTCATTGCTTATGTCATACGATTCTTGCCGGAGAGCCTCGGGGCGACCCGGAACGCACTGCTGCAGTTCTCGCCTCATTACGAAGAGGCAGCCCGCAATCTGGGCCACGGCGCAATATCGACGTTTCGATCCGTAACCTGGCCACTCATCAGGCCAGGCGTTCTTGCAGGAGGGGCTCTGGTCTTCATGACCGCGATGAAGGAGTTGCCGGCAACTCTGATTCTCAGACCCATTGGGTTTGAAACACTCGCGACAACTATCTGGAGTGCAGCCTCCGAGAGTTACTACGCGGATGCTGCCTTACCGGCATTGTGTCTCCTGTTCGTCGGCGCGGTTCCGGTCTATCGTTTCTCAATCCAACCAACGTTGAGGGTGCCGTGAGTCAGAGAACCACACCCCATCTCCTCGAGACGCGATCATTGACCGTCTATCGAGGCGATCAGCTGGCCGTCGATGACGTCGATCTCACACTCGACGCTCACGAGATCCTGGCTCTTGTGGGCCCCTCTGGCTGCGGGAAAACTTCGTTCCTGAGGTCTCTCGCAGGATTCGAAAGGCCAATTCGCGGGACGATCGAGATCGGTGGAATCGTCGTCTCGGATGATTCTCGCTGGCTGGCACCGGAAACTCGTCAGGTCGGGTTGGTCTTCCAGCACGGTGCGCTCTTTCCCCACCTCAATGTCTCGGAGAATATCCGCTTTGGGATTCGCAAGAATCCGCACAGCGATGACCGAGTTCGCGAACTGTTGGCGTTGACTCGAACCGAGGAACTTGCAACTCGCTTTCCTGACGAGTTATCCGGCGGGCAATCGCAACTTGTCGCGCTCGCCCGCGCGCTGGCGCCGGCGCCTCGTGTGATTCTCTTCGATGAGCCGTTCGCAAATCTGGATGTTCATCTCCGCGCCGATGTGCGGCGGCGTATTTGCGACATACTTCGCGAGACCCGAACCGCGGCCCTGTTTGTCACGCACGACCAGGAAGAGGCATTGAGCATCGCCGACAGGGTCATCGTGATGCTTGAAGGAAGAGTCCTCCAGGATGCGCCGGCTCAGACGGTCTACGACCGTCCTGCGGATCTCGGTGTCGCGCAGTTCATCGGCGTTAGCCAATTCATCGAAGGCCGGGCCAACCACCAGCGGGTCGATTCGCTGTTCGGTCCCGTGGTCGAAACGGATCTGTCTGGTCCAGTCCGGATTCTAATTCGTCCGGAGGACATTCGGTTGGAACCGGGCGGCGTCGAGGCGCGGATCTGCGGGAAGCAATTTTTCGGACATGACGTCGTCCAGGAGATCGAACTTTCCGGAGGGGAGCGCCTGGCGATGCGGGTCTTGCACGGCAACTCGGCGGAGAACGGCGACCTCATCCGAATCGGCCTGCGTGAGAAGAGATACCAGGTATTCCCGATCGATACAGGTTCCTCAGACTCTTAAAACGACTTTCGTACAGCCATCGAGTTTCCGATCGAAGATGTCGTATCCGTGAGCCCCATCGGCAAGAGGAAGTACATGAGATACGAGCGACGCCAGAGTCGATTGGTTGTCTCGAGCGAACGGTAGCAGCTGCTCCATGAGATGGCGTGCTGGGCACCGCCCGACTCGGTAGGTCAGGTTCTTGTCGTAGGCCTCGGTAGGAGAAAAACTGAACTGCGGTTCGTTGTGAACCCCGACAACGGAGAGTGTCCCTCCCGGTCGGAGCAGGTCAATCGCAAGTCGATGAGCATCTGCGTTGCCGACGACCTCCATCACGGCGTCCGCACCTCGGCCGTCG
Source organism: Acidobacteriota bacterium (assembly GCA_029861955.1). Classification (NCBI taxonomy): domain Bacteria; kingdom Pseudomonadati; phylum Acidobacteriota; species Acidobacteriota bacterium. The sequence continues at coordinate 73,537 of JAOTYK010000002.1, read as the reverse complement.
TTCTCCGAGTGAAGCCGTGCGACGACATCTTCGGTTGCCCCGTCAATGGGAATGGCTCCGAAGTCGACGGCCCGTAAGAGACGGTCGGCAACACGATCTACCGCGTAGACACAGGTCGCGCCGAGATGACGTGCGGCGGCAATTGTCAACAACCCGACCGGTCCGCATCCCACGACGACATAGACTCCGTCAGCCTCGACGCCGGCCTGAAGCGCGCAGAAATAGCCGGTAGAGAGTATGTCGCCGAGAAGAACACCCACACTCTCGTCGATGTCAGATTCCAGTTCGAGTAACGTTCCGTCCGCATCGGGAACCCTAATGTACTGCGCCTGGGCGCCTTGCAGTCCCACACCATTCTGTACCCACCCGAACAGTCGCGAACGGTCGCAACGCGACGTCAAGCCGGTTCCACAGAAGTAACAGTGACCGCACGAAGTCGTGAATGGCGACATCACCCGTTTCCCCGGCCGAACCGTGTGTACCGACGAACCTACCTCGACGACTTCTCCGACGAATTCGTGCCCCATCACGGTGCCGACATCGATACCGCTCTCACGACCATGTAGGACATGTAGATCGGAGCCGCAGATGCCGGCGAGCGAGACGGCGACGATGGCGTCACCCGACTCAAGAACTCTGGGGTCCTCGACGGAGTCCAACTGGACTTGCATTTGGTCGACATAGGTAATCGCTTGCATGCTCCAATGCTAGCAGAGTCCGAGAGTGTTTCAGACAATCCAGACAACGTGGACAAGCCCGTCACTAGGAGTCCATCGAGGGTGACTCGTGCCCGGAAATGTCGAGTTCGGATACGTACCTTCAGAATGCGGAAAGGCCCGCGGTAAGTTGGGGTTCCACATGGATAGGCTGTCACCGGCACAGGTAGAGGCGTTCTTTCGTCAGGGGTATCTCGTTGTCGAGGGCCTCTTTACGTACCGTGAGGTGGTCGCGATCCGAGATGGCTTCGATCGAATCCTCGACAAGGCCAAGGGGATCTCAGAGACGGCGGACCTCGATGGTGCGCGATTTGTCGTGGGGCGCGATGACCGAGGCCGACCCAGAATCGATCGCGTCGTCTGGTGTGGCGCCGCCGATTCGGGGCTGCTTCGAGTCGGCGCAGACTCACGCCTACTCAGTCTCGCGGCGCAACTTCTTGGCTCGCGTCGAATAATGCAACTGATCAACCAGGCACACTACAAACTCCCCGGCGACGGGCTTGAGTTTCCGTGGCATCAGGATAGCCATCATCGGAGGTACGGTGGCGCGCTGTGGAACGACGTCAACGGCCGTGGGAGCTACGTTCAGACGGTCCTTGCGGTCGACCCCGCCCACGCGGACAACGGGCCGTTGCGCCTCATTCCTGGATCCTCGCGGGGCGGCCATCGAGACTGCACGGTCGGTTTGCCGGCCGATCTGCGGGAGCGGGACGCGATCGCACCGGCTCTGGCCGTCGGAAGCGTGATGCTGTTCGGCCCGTATACGTTTCATGCGAGCGCGGCGAATCGCTCCAGCAAACCCCGTCGTGTACTCATCAACGGGTATGCCTCTCCGGGGGCCAACGCCCGGCACTACCCGGGGTGCGGTCTGGGGAGAGATCTTATCGCCCCAAGAAACGTCGGTAGTGAATATCACGCCCTTACCACGCTACAATAGCGCTCCGCTCTAGCTGTGGCCGGGTTCGATGACGCGTGCACTCTCGACAGTCCAGCGATTCTTACGCTTCGCGCAGGCGATCAGTTTAGATATCGTCTGTGGTGTGGTCTGTGGAGGCTACTTCGCAACGACCGTTACCGGCTCCGACCTGCCGATCATGTGGTACGTCCTCCTGGGCTTGTCCACGTGGGTTATCTACCTGGTCGATCATCTGCTCGATGCATTGCGTGTCCCGCGACGTGATCTGTCGTGGCGCCACTGGACGGTGTTGCGTCACCGCCACTGGTTCGTGCCCTGCATCGTGACGCTCGGCATCGTGCTGCCGATTCTTGCGCTCAGGTTTCTTCCAACACCGACTCTGTGGTGGTCGGGAATTGTCGTCACTGCAGCTCTCTCGCATCTCTGCTGGGCACAGCGCGCGCGACGGCACTGGCTTCCCAAGGAGGTAACGGCGGCAACAATCTACGTTGGGGGAATCTGGTTCGTTCCGCTCGCGATGGGGCGGGTTGACCGCTGGACGGTATCTCTGCTCGCGCTGCATTGGGTCGCAGCGTTGTTGAATCTCACCGCGTTTTCCAGGTTTGATTGGGGCGCGGATCGCGCGGGAGGGCGCTGTTCCGTCGTTCGAGACTGGGGAGACCGAGCCTGCGATGCGCTTGTCGTCTGGTTGGGGATCGCAGCCAGTGTCGGAACCGTGGTCGTGGTCCTGACGGCTCCGCCAAACATCTATTTCGCGGCAATCGCTTTGATTCCTCTGACGCTGGCACCCCTTCTGCTCTTACGACATTTCCACTGGTTCGCGACATCGGATCGGTATCGATTGGCCGACAGCCTGTTCCTTCTGTTGGCGATCCCCGCCGTCGCCGGCTGATGTCTGTGAGTACGCTCAAGGGCGACCGCTCGGTCCTCGGAAGTTTTGACGGTATCAGCCCGATCTATGATCTTCTTAGCTGGTGCTATGGATTCGGGGCGATCCAGCGCAGTCGCCGCCGACTCACTCCGTTTGTGTCTCCTCCTGGGCGAGTGCTTGTACTCGGCGACGGTACGGGGATGGCCCTCTGCGAGTTGCTTCAGTCGTTCGAGCCGCTGCAGGTCGTTTGTGTCGATGCGTCTCGGCAAATGTTGCAGAGAACCGAGAAGCGGCTGAGCGTTCGCGTACCCCATGCCATGTCGCGGGTTCGTCTGATTCACGGCGGCATCGAGGATGTTCCCGTTTCGGACTCGTTCGATCTGATCGTGAGCCACTATTTCCTGGACTTGTTCGATCCGTTGAGGCTCAACGCGGCACTCTCTCGGCTGGACGTCATCTGGGAACCTGGCGGCAGTTGGTGGGTGACGGACTTCACGAGACCGACGGGCGTTTCCGTCGGTGCCCGCTTGCAGGGGGCGATGCTGAGGGTGCTTTATCACTTCTTTCGCTCGAATTGCGGCATCACGACGCGAACGCTTCCCGATATCGAGGGTGCCTTCCTGGCCAGGGGCTATTCGACTCAGCGGAGGATTCGCAGCGCATGGGGAACTCTGGAGACGATGCTTTTTCTGAAGCCAGAAGTCGTCACCGAATTGACCGGTCGCCCCGACGCCTCCCCCTCGAGTTGATTGCATCCGCTCACTTCGTCACAATGGAACTTTAGCGACGGAGTTGTAACGAGTGGATGTTCAGGTTCGATGCCCCGCCGACGGCTGCCATCATCACTTTAGGGTCCCGGCCCGAAAGTTGGGCCGAAGCACGACCTGTCCGACGTGTGGGGTTCGGATGACCGCTCGATCGCCAGAGGTCGACGATCGACTGAGGGACCAGGAGACGCTGATCCAGGGGAGTGCCGGTGAGCCGACGCCGGGTATCGAGAGACTCGAGTTCGTCGTTCTCCTGGACAACATTCGCAGTGCGTGGAACGTTGGTTCGATTTTTAGAACCGCCGATGGCTGCGGAGTCCGCCACGTATACCTCTGCGGAATCACCGCGACTCCTCCGCGCCCGGATATTGCCAAGACCGCTCTCGGCGCGGAGCGAGCCCTTTCATGGGATTACCACGCCTATCCAGAGAGCGCGCTCAAGCACGCGATGGCCGCCGGTTATACTCCCGTCGCACTTGAGAACGAGGCGTCGGCCACCGTCGACGAGTTCGATTGGCCGAAACGGGTATGTCTAGTCGTAGGTAACGAAGTAGCGGGTGTTAGCATCGAGATAATGCATTCGAAACCACGCCTGGTCTCCATCCCGATGATCGGAGTGAAGAATTCTTTCAATGTGGCCGTCGCGTTCGGTATAGCGGCGTATTCGGCGGGGCTCTCGCTTCGATCAAGAGCGACCTCGTCGGTGGATCCAGGGGAGCGAGGAGAATCATGAGATGGACTGTCGTCCTCGTCGTTGGTATCAGCCTGGGCCTCGCGCTGCCGGCACCCGCGATTCACGCAGAGGAACCGGACGAAACCCTGAATCTACCGTTGACCATCGAACAGGTCTGGTATCGAACAGAGCGCAAGCGGGGCGTTGTAGGCGCCAAGAGCCGAGGCGATCTGACAATCTCCGAGAGTTCTTTCGATTACGTGGCGCGCAAGGAGTCTTTCACCCTGGCTCTCGACACGGTTCACGGCATCTTCATCGGCAAGATGCGTGGTGACGTGGACACGGACTGGGTCCTGTTGTGGGTTGGTTCACCGGAGAGTCCAGACCTGATCGGGTTCCGGGATGGTCGCAGGATGGGCTATGGACAGCGAACCGAGGAGATCTACCGGACGCTTCGCATCGCACTGAAACAGACCCAGTCAGCTCAGTACCGTTCGCCTGCGGGCTACGTACCGTACGATCGTAGCGGTCGAGAGTTTGCCATCTCTATCCCCGAACAGTGGATCGGAGTACGTCGAACCTTCGAACAGAGGGAAAAGGGACCGCATCTCGGTACAACCGTCTTTGGCAGCCGCGAACGGGTGCTCGATACGCCTCCATCAGCTACCGATCGACAACGTGGCGACGAGGTCGTGCTTCAACGTCGTCCGATCTCACCTCGGCTGTCGTGCGATGCGTTCGGCAAGAGAGGCGTAGACACCGTCACGAGCTGGGTAACGGAGGAATTAAGTGGACGCGGGGTCGAACTTGTCGGTCCGCTTGACGTCGAGGCGACCCGTCTGGGTAGCTGCAACGGAGTTCGGGTCAAGGGTCGACTATCCGACGGAGGCGATCGAACGCGAGTTGTCGAGTTTCGCGGGATTGCCGATCTCGGCGTGGCCTATCTGCTTTCATTCGAGACGGACACTGAAACGTACGAGGAGCATCTTCAACGATTCGAGAGAATCGTCTCGACGTTTCAGATCTCTCCGACACGCCAATGACGACGGTCAGAAGGGGTCGCTAACGATGGCATGGATCAAGACGGTCGCGCCGGAGGACGCCGACGGGCTATTGAAGCGGCTCTACGACGCGGCGATCGGAAGGGCCGGGAGAGTTTTCAATATTATCCGGTTGCAGAGCCCGCGCCCGCACGTCCTGCGGGCCTCGACACAACTCTACCGAGAGGTCATGTTTGGTCAAGAAAACGGTTTGAGGCGGATGGACCGTGAACTGATCGCCACGGTCGTCTCGCATGCAAATGCGTGCTTTTACTGAACGAGAGCGCACGCCGACGATCTCCGGGCCGAGGTCGAAGACCCCACTATCGCAGAGAAGCTATGCGCAGACGTCATGGTCGACTTCCGAAAGGCCGACCTTGATCAAGCGCAACGTGGCATGCTCGAGTTCGCGGTGAAACTCACGAACTCCCCCCAGTCGATGAACGGGGGAGACATCGACAGTCTTCGGCGGCTGGGATTTGACGACCCGGCGATTCATGACATCGTTCAGGTCACCGCAATGTTCAACTACTACAATCGCCTCGCGGACGGTCTCGGGATCGAGTCCGAGGTCGATTGGTAAGAGGATCTAATCGTGCTTCCGTTGGAAAGCTTCTTCCGAAAACCAGAACGAACGGTGGTCCGCATTTCTTGTGGGGGGCAGCGGATCGCCTGGATGGCTCCGTACGAGCGCCGCCTCAACATCTACACTCGCGATCTGACGGACGGAACCGAGATGCGGGTGACGGCCGTCACGGATCGGGACCTATCGGGGTACACCTGGGTTAGCGATACGCGTCTGCTCTACGCGCGTGATACCGGAGGAGACGAGAACTACCACCTCTTCGCGGTAGATCATGACGGCGGAAATCCCGTCGATCTCACACCCTTCGATGGCGTCAAGTGCGAACTCGTGGACGACCTTCCGGATGTCGACGACGAGGTGTTGGTTCAGATGAACCGGAGAGTCCCGGAACTCTTCGATGTGCATCGACTCAATGTGGTGACGGGAGACCTGACGATCGTTGCGGAGAACCCGGGGAACGTTCAAAGCTGGATTACCGATCACAACGGGCAATTGCGTGCCGCGATGACGACCGACGGAGTTCACTCGTCACTCTTGTTCAGAGAGTCCGAACAAGATTCATGGAAAGAGCTTGCCTCCTACGATTTCAAGGAATATGCCCGACCGCTTGCCTTTACCTTTGATAATCGGCGGTTGTACGTGACCAGTAACCTGAAGCGGGACAAGGCGGCTATCTTCGTCTTCGATCCGGCAGACTCCGCACCCTCCGAGCTGATCTACGAGCACCCGGAAGTTGATGTTGCCAACCTCATCTACTCGAGAGTCCACAAACGACTCCTCGGTGTGGCCTTCGAGACCGATCGTATCGAGCGAGTGTTCTTTGACGATGAAGGAGGGAAGGTTCAGGCGCTTGTCGATAGCCGACTTCCCCATCGTGAGAACTCTCTCGTGTCCGAGAGCAAGGACGAGAGTCGGTTTATCGTTCACTCCGGGACGGATCGAGACCTGGGAAGCTACCATCTGGTCGATGCGACCGAGATGACGGTAGAGAAACTGTTCGACGTTTCGCCATGGCTGGACCCGGATCAGCTTGCGCCGATGGAGCCCATTCGGTACACGGCTCGCGACGGTTTGACGATTCCCGGGTATCTGACGCTTCCGGCAAAAGGGGGGGGCAGGCCTCTCCCGACGATCGTCTTACCCCACGGGGGACCCTGGCACCGCGACTCCTGGGGCTTCAATCCAGAGATTCAGTTTCTCGCCAATCGGGGATACGCGGTTCTTCAGATGAACTTTCGTGGCTCCGCAGGGTTCGGTCGAGCCTTCATGGAAAAAGGGTTCGGCGAATGGGGCAAGACGATGCAGGACGACATATCCGATGCGGTCGCGTGGGCCGTCGACCGTGGTACGACCGACCCGAAAGCGGTCGCAATCTACGGCGGCAGTTATGGAGGGTACGCGGCGTTGGCAGGGGTTACGCTGACGCCGGAGTTGTACGCGTGTGGTGTCTCGTACGTGGGGGTTTCCAACATCTTCACGTGGATCGAGTCGATCCCGCCGTACTGGAAGCCCTACCTGGAGATGATTTACGAGATGGTGGGTCACCCCGAACGTGATGCAGAGCGATTACGAGCGACGTCACCACTCTTTCACGTCGACAACATTCGCTGCCCCCTGCTTGTGGCCCAGGGGGCTAACGATCCTCGCGTGCCCAAGGCAGAGTCCGATCAGATCGTTGCCGTTCTACGGGAGCGCAGTATCGACGTCGAGTACCTGGTGAAGGACGACGAGGGACACGGGTTTACCAACGAAGAGAATCGCTTCGAATTTTATCGACTTCTCGAAGCGTTTCTCGCTCGGCACATGCCATCCTGAGAACATTCAGGGAGCCTTCGGCTCGTTGAACCTTGAATGCGATCCGTGCCCGATCGGAGGGTCGCCCGTCGACCGCACAATCCCACCGATCAACCGGTCAAGATCTTCGATCTCGAATGGTTTCATCAACACATGATTGTCGAGCGACGCCAGGAACTCCGTCGTCGTGGGACTGCCGGTGTCGCGCGTCGTGAAGATCACGCGCGACAAGAGATCGGGACGAACTCTACCCAGCCATTCATAGAACGAAATGCCGTCCATCCCCGGCATTCGCAGGTCGACGACGAGGACGTCAAACTCGAACGTATCGACCGCTTCGAGGGCTTCCGCGCCGCTTCGCGCGGAGATCACGGTCCAACCTGCCGATAAGAAGAAGTCTGAGAGACCCTGCAAGATCGATGATTCGTCATCGACGACCAGGATTCGGCCCCTGAAGGCGAGAGTATGCGGAGTCGTCGAGGCTTCCTTGACGGCGACCGGCGCAGCATCCGCCTCGACGATCGGGAGCGTAATTCGGAACGTCGTCCCGGATTCTACCGATGAGTCCACATCGATATGCCCATCATGTTCCTGAATGATTCCATAACAGATCGAAAGCCCGAGGCCGGTTCCGCGACCGACTTCCTTTGTGGTGAAGAAGGGCAAGAAGGCGTTCTCCGCAATCTCGGTCGCCATACCAGGACCGTCGTCGGACACGTCTAGCTGGATGGTATTCCCGCGGGTCCTGGTTTCCAGCGAGATCACGCCGGACCGTCCCGTATCCTCGATCGCCTGCTCTGCGTTGCTGACAAGGTTGATCAAGACCTGCTGTAACTGATGGGCGTCGGCAAACGTCGTCGGCAGATCCCGCGAAAGGCGAAGATCGAATTCGATATGTCGGATCTTCATCTCGTGCTCTCGAAACTCGACGAGTTCGTCGCAGAGGCGATTGAGATCGACCGCGGATCGTTCGGGTTTGTGGCGCCGTGAAAACGTCAATAGGTTCTGGACGATCTTTCCCGCCCGCCGCGATTCACTTCCTATCCGGCTCAACATCGCATGGCGACGCCCGTCGTCCTCTTCCGGCAACAGCAGTTCTGCGTAGCCCATGATGGAGGTAAGCGGATTGTTGAGTTCGTGTGCCACGCCGGAGACCATGATGCCGAGCGCGGAGAGTTTCTCGTTCTGTCGGATCTGGTTCTCGAGCTCGCGACGATCGGCCAACCATCGCGCGTTGGATAGCGAGACGTTGATGAATCGAACGAGTGTTTCCAGATGTGCCAGATCATCTCGATCAAAACTCCGGCGCTGGAAATCGTGAGAAAGAACGAGAATGCCCGCGGGTCTGTCGAGGATGGTGAGGCCGGCGACAAGCATGGACGGCGAATATGTTCCGATCGTTCTGAGAGATTTCGGAATCTCCCTCTCTCCCCTCAGTAGCGCCGCGCCGCTCTCCGGGAGTCTCAGTTCTTCTAGAGACGCCTCCAGCCGATCCGGGGCCGGGGCACTCAGGCCCCGGTGGGCCGTAACGCGGAGCCCCGACCGATCTTCATCTTGAAGGGCGAGAAGTGCAGAGGGCGCCTCAAGCGCCTGACAGGCAATTCGAAGGATGGCCTCCTCCAGTCTGTCTTCGTCGAGTTCCTTTCCAAGTTCCAGCCCGAGGTTCTGGAGCGAGTGGAGTTCGCTGGCCGAGACTTCCAGATTGCGTTCCTTCCCCGCGAGTCGCGCCAACAGCAGGCTGACCCCGAAAACCGGCAGCGCGATCAAGAGGATGAGGGCGGGGTGGATCACCCAGAAGATCGCCATCGACAGGCCGGACACCAGGCACTGGAGTTCGTTGTAGACACCCGCCATCGCGATCCACTTTCGCAGAAGAATCGGGGTTCGATTGACGAGACTGACGACTGTGATCGTCAACGCGTGATTGACGAGAGCAAACGCAACCATCGTCGCTACGGCCGCACCCAGAGGCGCGAGGGCGATCGTCAGTTCACCGGAAGTCTGCTGAAGGAGCAGCCGCCGAACGAGGCTCGCGACCCCAAGGGAGATCCAGAGATTCCCCAGGTTGAAAGCGGCGTGGAGTAAGTTTCGGCGGAAGACCACCTGATCCGAAACGGTGACGATCAGCACGGCGATACATGCCATGCCCGGATTGGCGACGGCCAGCAGGGCGTAGATGAAAGTGCTCGAAACCTGGTGGGCGATCCCGGTAGGCAACTTACTGACGTACCGCACCGTGGTCAGCGGTGCCAACGCGCCCAGGCCACCAAGAATGAGGACGGCGGTCCAGTGCCCCCCGAGAGGATCGACGTGTGCGATCTGCCACGCGCCGCTGACAATCCCGGCGATGATGACCGCCCGACTGAAGAGCCTTGCGGGGAGGGTCAATGCCTGATTTGTGGACACCGAGTTACCCCCGCTCCAGACCGACGTTTATGCGATTATACTCCCAAACCGGCACGCGACGGTGCTGCGAACGCACGGCGAGGAGGAGGGTTGACGTGAATTCCGCTGAACTGGGACGCCTGCTAGACACGGTGTTTGCACCGCAAGAATCAGATCATGGCATCGCGCTACTGGTGGACCTGCCGGATGAGGCGAGACCCGACCATCCCGCGTGGAGGCGACGACGAGAGCTGGCCGATGAATGGCACCGCGAATTGAAGGTGGTGGCCCGGGAGCGGTCACTCGGGCCGGTATCGCTATTTCGTTTCCCGAACGTCCGCGGCAACAACGCGGATCTTCCGGAGAGCGCCCGCCGATCGGATTCAGAGGGACAAGACGGACCGAGCGAGTCGTTCGAGACGATTTTCAAGACACACTCCCTTTTCATTGCCATGACCGAGTTTTCGGCGACTGCACCGATGAAGTTGGCGGCACGTCGTTTCGGGTTTCGCGCGGCAACGATGCCGGGATTCAGTGAAGCCATGATCCCGGCGCTGCGTCTGGACTTCGTCGAGATCGATCAACGATGCGCAGCGCTCAAGGCTCGGTTGGATGTCGCCGATGCCGCTGAATTGATCTTCGAGGTCGAAGGCACTCATCACACCCTGTGTCTCGATCTTCGGCACCGTGAAGCGACATCGAGCAGCGGGCGTCTGGTCCAGGCGGGGATCGCGGGCAATCTTCCATCCGGCGAGACGTATATCGTGCCTTACGAAGGAGAGCGTGACGGCGATTGTTCTCGAACGACCGGAACGATGCCTCTGGAGCTCGACGGTGAGTTGATCTACTACCGTTTCGAACGCAATCAGGTCGTCGAGGTCGTCGGTGACGGACCCGTGGCCGCAGCCGAGAGGCGTCATCTCGATGCCGAACCGGGTTACCGTAATCTCGCAGAGCTCGGTCTTGGGGTTCTCGGGGACTACGGGATCCAACCCATCGGGGAGATTCTCCTCGATGAGAAACTGGGGCTGCATCTCGCGCTTGGTCGTAGTGACCATTTCGGTGGGGCGACGGGTGTGGAGAGTTTCTCCGCGCCCGACAAGGTCGTTCATATCGACCGGGTCTATCTTCCGGAACTCCAGCCGCGAGTGCGGGTTCGACGGGTGACACTCTCCCGCGAAGACCCGACGGTCGAACGAATCCTCGAGGACCTACTGATGCAGGACGGGGGATACGTCTGAATGGGGTCTGAAGGCTTTGCGGATCCACCAGAGGTAGCCAACGCCCGCGACGGTCAGGGCCACCGTCGCGACGGCCAGCCCCTGGGTCGTCGCATGAGATCCCGACAGGATCGGGATGACGCTCTCCGGGTAACCCAGCGCCTTGTACATCTCGGAGACTGGGCGAGCCACGATGGTCCACAGAGTCGAGACGCCCGCGAGTAGAAGGGTCAACTGCGAACCCCACCATCCCAGCGGCTTTTGCCGATAGCAGAGAACAGCCAGGGCGACGGCGACGACGATTCCGGCCAGCGTCACACCGCGACCGGCATTCGTGGCGAGATAGCGTCCGAACCACGGAACGGCGGGTCGCCCGAGCGTGGGGATACTAACGACCGCCAGAAGGAACCACCCGATCGCCAGTGGCAGTATCCTCTCCGGACAGCGATCGGTCCACGATGGCCGGGTGTCGTGTCTTCGTACCGTCGCTCGCACATCGGCCCCGTGATATCCCCAGGCCAGGATTCCTGGAACGACGACACCGAATGCGGCGACGATCAGCAGCACGAACTTACGGGCAAGATCTGCGGCCTGTTCGATGTCCTGTTCGATCTGGGATGACGCGATGGCGAGCAGATCATCCAGGAGCATTGCCGTCAGCACGAGCGCAACAATCCCGGTCAGTAACCAGGTCCAGGCGACGGTCCTCATGACTGGTGGAACCCATCGCCGCAGCCGAATCGACCCGATGCCCAACACGATCAGCCCGATGCCGACCCCTGCGTAGAGGGAGGCACCCATCCCTGCCGCCTGACCGGAGCCGACGGTGGCAGCCCCGTCCCCCTGGAACATCGGAACCGCGACGATGACGGCGAGCCCGATTGCTCCGATCCCGATCAACACGCAAACCACTCCGAGCCCGAAGAGTCGCAGGCTACGGTCAATCGAGGTGGAGTCCGCGGGGGGCTGCATCGCGAAGCGATCTTATCAGGACGCGGAAAAGAAAACGGCGCGGGTTTCCCCGCGCCGTTTCGGACTTTAACGTTAGAGCGAGAAACTACAGCCAGCCCTTCAGCATGTCTTCGGAGAGACGCGCCGGGTGGCCGCGCCAGACGACCTTTCCGTCCTTCACGACGGCCGCAGCCGGCACACCGCGAACGTTGAAGTGGCCGGTCGCTTTTCCGTCTTCCTTGGCAACGGGGTAGCTGAGCTTCTGGTCGGTGATGAACGCCGAAACCTTGTCATCGGTGGCAGAGCGCGTCACCTTCGTCAGTCCAACGACCTGGAGACCCTCATTCTTGAACTTTCCGTAAAGCGCTTCAAGTTTTGGGACTTCGCGTTGGCAATGCGGACACCAGGTCTCCCAGAAGACGAGTAGCGTAGGTTTGTCACTGCTCAGGTCGATTTCGCTCTCGCCCTGGAACCACTTTGTGATGCCCCAATCCGCAGGCGTCGCCTTGCCGACGACCTGCAACTCCTCATTCATGGTACGAGCGCGCTTGGCTGCGTTTGTCGAAGAGTACTTCTTCATGAACGCGCCCATCTGTGTTTTGGCGCTCTCCAGATCGCCGGCGAGGACGGTCTTGGAAATCGCGGCAAACGCCTGCTCGGCTTCGCCTTCCAGGGGATTGACTTTCGCCTGGCCCGCGGACTGAATCTGACGAGTCAATTGACTGATACGGGTGTTGGTCTGGGCCTCGAGGTTGGCAAGGCGCTTCTCAAGAGTTGCGACCTTACTCTCGAGTTCCGCGACCCGATCACCCTCCTGGGCAAACGTCGTAGACGAGACCCCGAGGGCCAGCAGGGCCAGAACGCAAACGGTTAACAAGATGCTCGAACGGCGCATGGAGCCTCCAAATAGACACTGAACTGGATTCGAATTTGACGAATGCCTGAACACTGATAATACCGTCAGATTCAAATGCGGCAAATGAAACCGGCCCACGGCAGATTCGCCTTGGGTCGCCAGGGGCACGATTCCGTCATGGGTCCGGCCGTCGGCCTGAAAAACCACCCCAAAAAGGACCCTTTTCGGGGGTTCATCGACCGATCCCGGTTCAGTTGATGGCGTGCGGCTCGCTGAGGGCGAACGGGGCAATCTCGACCCGAAACTCCCGGCCACCTTCTTCGCGCATCTCGTAGCTGCCGTGCATCGTCCCGAAGGGTATCGAGAGTGGGCAGCCCGAGGTGTACTCGAAGGACTCGCCGGGGGCGAGTACCGGTTGCTCGCCAACGACCCCGGGCCCCTGGACCTCTTCGGTTGAGCCGTCACCGTCGGTGATGATCCAGTGGCGAGAAAGGAGTTGGACGGTCTGGACGCCCTGGTTCTCGATCGTGATGTGATACAGGAAGAACCACCGCGACGCCCCCGGCCGGGAATGTTCGGCAGAATATTCCGATCGCACGTGGACTCGAATCTCTTCCGTCGTTGCCGAAGACTCGTTCATATCGGGGCCCTCTTTCCGGGTCCGAAAAGGCTACCACAGCCGCGTCGACGACCCGCAGCCGAACGTGCTAGCCTTCGATTATCCAACGGCAAGGGGAAAGCAATCATGAGTTATCTGACTGACGATAAGTTGGTGATCCTCGGCTCCGCCGGAGCCATCGGGTCAAACATGGTCCAGGCCGCGTTGACGCTGAGTTTGACTCCTAACGTGACGATGTTCGATCCCTTCGACAAGGGAAATCAGGGAGCGGCCGAGGAGATTCACCACTGTGCGTTTCCCGGGGCTCGCATCGAGTGGACATCGGACATCGGACGCGCGCTTGACGGCGCGAGTTATCTGATCTCGTCCGGCGGCGCCCCGCGCAAGGAAGGGATGACCCGCGAGGATCTCCTTCGCGGCAACGCCGAGATCGCCGCTCAACTCGGAAAGGACATTCGCGAGTACTGTCCGGAGTTGCAGTTCGGCGTCATCATTTTCAATCCCGCAGACATCACCGGGCTTGCAGCCCTCGTCCACTCGGGGCTGGCGCCGGCCAGAATCGCGACTCTTGCGGCTCTGGACAGCACCCGATTGCAGACCGCCCTCAGTCAACACTTCGACGTGCCACAGGACGAGGTGAGTGGCTGTCGCACATACGGTGGGCACGGAGAGACGATGGCCGTGTTCGCCAGCACTGCAAAGGTCTCGGGGACCCCGTTGACCGACTTGATCGGCACGGATCGATTGACCGATGAGGCATGGGCAGAGATTACACAGCACGTCAAGCAGGGTGGGAAGAAGATCATTGAACTGCGTGGCAGGAGTTCGTTCCAGTCGCCGGCGCATCAGGCTGTTCGAATGGTCCAGGCCGTGATGGCGGGCGGGGGATACGAGTGGCCGTCCGGAGCTTTCGTGAATTCCGCCGAGCACGGTTTCGAGAACATCATGATGGCCATGGAGACTCGACTCGACCGCAACGGTGTCCAGTGGGAGATGCCGACTGGGTCCGAGAGCGAACTCAGCGAGTTGCGGGCCTCGTACCAACATCTATGCAAACTTCGCGATGAAGTGATCGAGATGGGCATGCTGCCGTCCCTCGACCGCTGGTCCGAAGTCAACCCGAACCTGAAGTAGTCTCGTCGTGGAAGAAAACGGGAAGCTAACCATCGATCGCGTCAATCTCTCCGGGAAACGCGTCCTGATGCGGGTCGATTTCAATGTTCCGTTGGTCGACGGGAAGATTGACAACGACAACCGTGTGGTCGCAGCGCTCCCGACGATCCGCCATGCCCTCGATGCCGGCGCTTCCGTCATCTTGATGTCCCACCTCGGGCGGCCGAAGGGGAAGGTGTGTCCGGAGTACAGCCTCCGGCCGGTCGTCGACTGTCTGGCGTCCCATCTCGATCAAGAGATCGATTTTGCGACGGATGCCGTGGGTCCCGAGACCCAGCGATTGGCCGACGGGCTCGTCCCCGGGCAGGTCTTGCTTCTCGAGAACTTGCGATTTCACCCCGGCGAGGAGAAGCCCGACCGGGAACCGGATTTCGCCCCGGCGCTGGCAGCGCTGGGCGACACCTATGTGAACGACGCGTTCGGAACCGCCCATCGAGCCCACGCATCGATGGTGGCGGTCGCCAAGCGGTTCGATCATCGCGCTGCCGGCTTCCTGATGGCGCGAGAGTTGAACTACTTCAAAGCTGTACTCGACAACCCCGGACGTCCCTTCGTTGCAATCCTTGGAGGCGCGAAAGTCAGCGACAAGATCGTGGTCCTGCAGAGACTCGTCGAAAAAGTCGACGGCCTTCTGATCGGGGGTGCCATGGCCTACACGTTCCTGGCGGCCAAAGGAGTCGCGGTTGGAGATTCAAGGGTCGAAGAGGACAAGGTGACGATCGCCCGTGAGATTTTGGCCGCGGCCACCGAAGCGGGCGTGCAGGTGGATCTCCCTCAGGACCACGTTTGTGGTCGCCAGTTCGAACGCGACACGGAGACCCGGGTCACCGAGGGCGCCGAGATCGAGGCGGGCTGGATGGGGTTGGACATCGGGCCCCGAACTAGAGAGGCATTCGCCGCAAGAATTGGCGGCGCCCAGACCGTCGTCTGGAATGGTCCGATGGGCGTCTTTGAGTGGGATCCGTTTGCCGCCGGTACGATGGATGTCGCGCGGGCGGTCGCCGAGAGCGATGCCGTCTCGATCATCGGGGGCGGCGACTCGGCCTCCGCAGCGAAGCGATCCGGGTTTTCCGATAAGTTCTCTCATATCTCTACCGGTGGTGGTGCAAGCCTCGAACTGCTCGAGGGGAAGCCTCTTCCCGGAGTCGAGGTCCTCACCGATGGATAGATCGCAACTGCGCCGACCCCTGGTCGCTGGTAACTGGAAGATGCACGGCCTCGGGCAAGAGGCCGTCGAGTTGGGGACCTCCATCATGCGTGAGGTCTCGGGCATAGACGACGTCGAGGTCCTCATCTGTCCGCCGTTCACGGCGCTGACGGAAATCGTTGCGGCGGTTCGTGACAGCAAAATTATCGTCGGTTCCCAGAATTGCCACTGGTCTGAACGCGGCGCGTTCACCGGTGAGGTCTCCGTTCCGATGTTGAAAGCGGTCGGCTGTCGCTACGTGATCGTCGGTCATAGCGAGCGGCGTCATGTGTTTGGCGAGGATGACGAGATCGTCGCGGCCAAGGTTGCGGCATGTCGCGACGGAGGCCTGATCACGATTCTCTGCGTCGGTGAAACCCTAGAACAGCGTGAGGCCGACCGAACGTCCGAGATCGTGTCCACTCAGTTGTCCGGCGCACTGACCCTGGGGAATCTCACGCCGGAGAACCTGGTCATCGCGTACGAGCCGGTCTGGGCGATCGGGACCGGTCGTACGGCAACTCCTCAGCAGGCACAGAGCGTGCACGCCGGCATTCGTCAACAGCTTGGCGATAGCCTGGGGGGCGATGCCGCCGCGGCGATTCGCATCCTGTATGGCGGTAGCGTCAACGCAGAGAATGCGGACGCGTTATTTGCAATGGAAGACATCGACGGTGGACTGATCGGGGGAGCCTCGTTGGCCATCGACAGCTTTGTGCCAATCGTTCGGGCCGCTTCGGCTTCCCGATAGTCCGTGACGAACAACCGCAGGAGAGATCGAATGCGCAGACTCCGTGTAGCCGGATGGATTCTTCTGGTGGCCGCCCTCACACAGGTCACGATCGCCGAGGAACGCGACGAGCGATCGCTTGCGCTCGCGAATTCCGTCATGGAGAAGATGGGTGGGCAAGAGGCGTGGGAGACGACACGCTTCCTGCAGTGGGATTTCTTCGGTGGTCGAACCCACCACTGGGATCGCTACAGTGGAGACGTGCGTATCGAGGCGACGTTCGAGGATCAGGAGTACCTGTTCCTGATGAACATCAACTCCAGGAAAGGGCAGGTCTTCAAGAATGGGGAGTTACTTCCGGAAGGCGAGGAACTCGACGCGGCGTTACAACAAGGCTACGAGGTCTGGGTCAACGACTCGTACTGGATGGTGATGCCCTACAAGCTTCTCGACCCGGGGGTCTCGCTCGCCTACCTCGGCGAGCGCGTCATGGAAGACGGGACCGAGGCCGATGTCGTCACGATGACGTTCGGCGACGGTATCGGTGTCACACCGCAGAATCGCTACGACCTCTTCATCGGCAAGGTGAGCGGTCTAATCGAGGCCTGGTCATTCTATGCCGACGCGGCCGACGAGGAGCCGCGCTTCACGCTACCGTGGGCAGACTGGAAACGATTCGGAAAGATCCTCCTGGCGACGTCACACGGCCAGGACAAGGACTGGGCGATTGCGGTCCACCAGACGCTGGACCGCACGACGTTTACCGACCCATCGCTGCAAGATTGACCCCGACGATCTAGGCGTCGATCCCGAGGAGGTGGATCTCCTCGACGGAACGGGACTCTGCGAAGAAGATCTGCTCGACCTGGTCGGACAGCTCTGAATCCAGTCCGCCACCATCGAGGATTTCACGATAGCTCTTGGCGGCATGGACCTCGGTCTTCATCGCTTCGCTCAACATGATCTGATAGTCATCGGTGTGGATGATCTCTGTCGTATCGGCGTCGGTGCGTGCAACCCCGCCAAGCTTGACGATAGCGCCACGAACGATGTTGCTGTGAGTGAGCGATTCGGTGGCCTCACTGTCAAAGAACGGCTTCAATTGCAGCCGGTAGATTCCGCGGACGTACGCAGCGTAGTGGGCGTACATCGTCATCGCACGCATCTCCCACCCAAGCGCGTCGTTCAATCGTTCGATCAGTTTCTTGCGTTCAGACATAATTTATCGCTCCAGTTGATGTCTCTAATCTAGCACGTCGGCGTCAATCGAAACGGTTGTGCGGCTGCTTCGTGTTGGAGAAGCCAGCGCTTCATCTCGACGCCACCGCCGAACCCGGAAATCGATCCATCGGCGTGGATCACGCGGTGGCACGGGATCACGATGGCGATCGGATTGGTGGCGTTCGCGGTGGCCACAGCCCGTGCGGCGGTCGGCTGTCCAAGCCTTAGCGCGATTTCGCGGTAGGAGACGGTCGAACCCACGGGAATCTCGCGCAGAGCCGCCCAGGCCCGTTTCTGAAACTCGGATCCCTGGGGCGCGACCTCGATGGCTTCGAGCGCCTCGTGCCGTCCGTCGAAGTAACTGCGAAGGGCGCTCGCCACCGGTCCGTCCGCGTCGTTGACCACGTCCGGCAGCGGACCGAGCCGTTGCTCGAGCCGTGGACGAAGATGGGGCCACCGATCCGGCAGCGCGAGCCCGACCAGGATCTCGCCACGCTGCACAAGGTGGAGGTCACCGATCGGGGTCGGGAATCGCTGGATCGAGTGAGGCACGGGCGTATTCTAACGTGACGACAGTCTGTCCTCTCCCGGAGACAGAAATCCCAGCCCTTTGTCCATTTTTCCCATGTTTGGACCGCTGTGGCCCGGCCGACCACGGTGGCACTACGTTTGCTGAATAAAAGGAGGAGGGCCCCGCCGCATGCGGGGCTCCCAGCGGAGGCCGTGATGATAAGGAAGACGATGACTCTGACGATGCTTGTGGGCTTGGCGGTGATGCCGCTGTCCGCATTTGCCGATGATTCCCTCCGGGAGGGACCGCGATACGAGCGCCGCAGTCCGCGCACGGCCGATCCCGCCGAGGCTCCGGCGACTACCGTGGTTCCTCAGAGCCTCCGTATCGCGGTTAAGAGCAACAGTTCCGCTACCGCGAACTCGAATACCTCAAACAGCCATGCAGCCAGCGCGACACGGCCGCCGGTTCGTGGACCGCTGCAGCGCGCGGCAGATCTAGCCGGACGCTGGGCTGCGGAAGAGCGCGTGACGCTCCATGGACGACGCGAATACTACCGGGTTGGCTTCTTCGAGGGTCTTCACGCGGCGCGGCTGGACAATCGGATCGGGCGGCACGATCGGCTCGTCGGTGAGCAGGACGGATGGTTCGATCCTGAGGCTCGTCGAATCGGAAGCCGCGACGGTTCGCGTCAGGCGGAAGAGCTGGCGTTCGCTGCTGCGGAGCAACAGGTCGCGGACCAGTTCTTTGATCTCGATCGGGATCCCGTTCGCGACCCGCGCCCTCAGCTTCAGCCGTACCAGGGACAGCAGTACGACTGGGAAGAACCTACGCTCCAGTCCGTGTTCTACGACCGGCGGAGTCACGCATCGCTGCGTCTTGGAGATCGATTCGATCTCTACATCTCCGACTGGGATCGTACGCCGTGGAACCTCTATCAGTGTCCAGACTTCAACGAGTTCTACGTTGCGAACTGGAATGACTCCGACGTCGCGTTTCGGATCTGGGTCGAGGATCGTCATCGGTCCGTAGTCTATCGGGCGCTGAACCAGGGGGCTGAACGAACAGAGTTCAGGGACACGTTCATCCGAGCCTACACACACGAATTGACACGTCTCTATCAGCGGCAGCTCACCCGCTATCATCGTTTTGGCGTCGAGGACGGCTGGTCCTACGGGGCCGCGATGCGATCGGCCCTCTCGTTCCGGCAGGGTTATCGGATTGGTTTTGATCGCGCCGTTCGTGAAGCCGCAGAGACGGGTTTCGTGCGAGCCTACCCGGCGTCATTCGTCGATGGGTACCGACGATCGTTCGACGACTGGGAGAACAATCCGCACCCGGCCATCTACGACGTGCGTTTTGTTGACGGAAACGATGATGGCGTCTACGAACCGGGTGAAGCCTTCGTAGTCGAGTATGAGCTGGCCAACTTCGGTGGCCGCGCGGACTCGGCGAGCTTCGAAATCCGAGGCGACGGCCTGGTACGACCGGCAGTTGCCGACATGCGACTACCCGCTCGAAGCCGGGTGGCGATGCGAGAGCCGCTCCAACTACAGATCGGGGATTGGGTGACCCCGAAGACTCGGACGGATCTTGAGATGTATCTCGCGGAAGCCAGCGAGGTCGTGTCGCTTGACGTGCAATACCCGTTGCAAATTCGATCGTCGGCGTGGAATGCACGTCGTGACGACCTCACCGGACAGGTCACGCTGGAAATCGAAGTGTCCAACGTCAGTCGAGTTCCTCGGGACGGGCAGATCCGGCTTAGCAGTTCGAGCCTTCCGGGCTTTGAACGGACAGCGCGTTTCGATTCGGTTCCCCGGAATGGACGAGGGCGCGTCTTCTTCGATGTCGAGGGCTTGCGTCCCGTAGACCTGATAGCCGGTGTTGTTCAATTCGACGCAATGGTCGTCAGTGAGAACAAGACGCACGATTCCTCGGTGCATCATCTGGTCGGTACAGCCAGAGACCTTCGCAATCCGGACCTGACCCGCCTGATGATCCGTCAGGCGACGGAGTCCGGCGCGTCGTTGTCGGACATCGACGCCGCCCGTGGATTGTTGATCAGTCGCCTGGAAACAGACTGGCAGTCCGTTGTCCGTGGCAAGGGCAACGCATACAAGCGAGACTTCAAGAGCAAAGGCAGCGAGACGGCCCTGGGTGAACTTCTTCAGACTTACCGTCAGGAGCGACGCCGAATCGTTCGCAACGACGTGTTCCAGGGTCTCAGCAGCGACATCGTTGCGTTGTCGAAGGAACTTCCCGGTTCACACCCGTTCCTTCGAAAATTCGCGCGGAAGCTGGCGGAAGAGTTGCCCTAGGTCGAGTCGCGGGAGAAGCAGTGACTACGTAGCGCCGGTGGGTCGGAGTGACTCCCCCGAAGGGGAAACAGGTCACAAGCGTCAACCGGTCGCTACCGTCGTCCTCCAGAACCGATCCGTCGTTTGCATCGACCACGAACAACTCTCGAACCACCCATTCGCGACGTTGTTCGTGAGTCGTAAGGACCATCCGGTCGCCCGGTCGAAGATGTTCGAGGAACGCAAAACGACCGTCGCGGTGGCCACCGAGCACCACGTTTCCGGCGCGGTTGGGCAAGGCAGTGCCATCCACGTGGCCGATCCCAAACGCCATTGACGTCCCGCTGGCACCGGAGAGAATCGTGCGGCGGATACCAAGCCTCTCGACCTCAAGTCGGGCCAGGGGATGGGTGTCCGCCCAGGCCCAGGGTCGATGGACGCCGCCATCCAGCCGGTGAGCTTCCCACGCCGCTTCGATCAATCGATCAGCCAGAATTGCCTTTACTTTCATGTATCCCTGCTCCGTGAACAGTAGGCCCGCCATCGCCAGGCAAACAATCGACAGGCAAAACGATCCGGTCCGAGTCACGCCGGATCACGGGTGCACGCCAGCCAGAACAGAACTCCGATACCCAGGAGGCCGAAAAGCATCGCAAGCCTCTTCTTGATCGGATCGAGTGTTCCGCCTTGTGGCAACGACGCCGTCTGGTTCCGTCGTAACGTGTTTCCGATCGCCGTCGGCGTTTGTTCGACGGCCACCAGGCTGGTGAAAGCGGTCACCTGGTTGAACTCCAGCGCGATTTCGATGACCTCCTCCTTCAGGGTCGTGTTGTTCGGTTCGAAGTAGCGACGATCCATCAACGATTCGATGCGTGTTCGGGCCCACAGGGTTGCGATGCCGGCGTGGGGAGGCGCCGCTGTCGGTTCGACCGTCTCGACATAGCCACCGTGAGGTCCCCATGCCTTGACCAGAAGCGCGCCCGGGTCCTCACCCGCTTCGAGCCTCATCGCGACGACCAGCGGTTCACCGGAGTGAAGATCCGGTAGCGGCGACGGGAAACTCTCCAGAACCCTCGCGGTACTTTCATCGATCGACAGATCCATCAACAGCGGCGCATCGACGACCGCAAAGAACCTATCGACCTGCTCCTCGGGATCGTTCCCATTCCCGACGAACCTCGCGATTCCGCGGCCCAACTGGGCCATCTTTCGCATCAGGTGCCGATTCGGTGCACTTCCGATCCCCAGCGTGTGGATCCGGATTTTGCCCGACTCGTCTGCGATTCGCTGCAGGATTCTCTCCTCGTCTCCGATGGCGCCATCGGTGAGAAAGACAATTCTCTGGAGATGTCTCGTGGTGGACTCGCCCGCCAACTTCAGCGCGTCCTCAAGTGCCGGGTAGATCATCGTCCCGCCACCTGCCTCGAGACGACCGATCCACTCCCGTGCGTCGCGGATTCCGTCCTCGTCGGCCTGAATAAAGCGGTCCGCGTAGCGGGAATAGCCATCGTTAAACCGAATCAGATTGAATCGATCGTCCGGACGCAGCCGTCGAAGCGCCTGATCGAGCGCGTCGCGAACGTTGATGATGGACGGGCCGGCCATCGATCCGGAGACATCCACCACGAAGATCGTCTCACTCGGAATCGGCGTCAACTCGACGCGCTCGGCGGCTGGAACCAGCATCATCATCGCGTAACGCATGGAATCTCTCTCCTCGAGAAACCAGGCCGCATGAGGTCGGCGGCCATCCGTAGGACGCCACTCGACGACGAAGTCGTTCGCGCCCGAAACCGCACCGGAAAACGTTGCCCGTTCGATTCCGGTACGAACGTCTCCCGCCATGCTCGGCGGGCCGAGGTCGGGGTGCGACGGAGTTCGAAGGTCGTGAAACGGGATCCCGGCAGTCAGGCCTACGTCCAGAGATACCGTGGGGATCGAAGGAGCATCGTTGGCGGGTCGTGAAGTTTCGTCCACGTCACCGGGGATGTAACGGGGGGTGTAGACCAGTGGAAACGCATAACGAAACGTCCCGTCGACAAAACGCGCCTCGTCCATGAGCGCGACCGTGATCTCGACTCTCTCGCCCGGATTGATATTGGCAACCGAGGTGCGGTAGAGGTTAGGTCGGCCACGATCCACCAACGCCGCCTTCTTTCCCAGCGACTTCGCCTGCTCGTACACCCGGCGGGCCTCCTGCTTTTCACGAACTTCTGCGACAATCCTTCGGGTCCCGATCCGCATCTCCATCCCGTCGACCGCAGCACGTTCCGGCATGGGAAAGACGTAGGTCGCTTCGATAACCTGCTCGGAGTCGTTGAGGAAGACCTGACGGATCGTGCCACGGACGAGGAACCCGGTGATCTCGAGTTCTAGTTCCATCGACTCCATGGGAAGCGGGATCAACGTCCCATCGTCACGTTTCCAGAGGAGGTCCGCACCGCCGATCGAATCGAGTTCGATGGAAGCACTCTGCGCGATCGGGACAGAGATCAACATGGCAATCAGAAGTCCTTTCACCATCGATCGAAGTCGTGAATTCATCGCCACCTCCAATGCCACACTCAGGACCTGCTCCATGAGTCGGTTGAAGATGCGAGTTCGCAGGAATCGTGCCGGCTGGAATTCCCCTAAACGCGAGGGGTCGACGCCGAGACCGTGTGCGGTACGACACGGAGGTGTGTGTCCCTAAACACCAGCAGCCGTGGCGCCGGTTTCGCGGTAGGATAATCGGCACGCCCCCGGCCGTAGGGCGAGGAGACGTAGAGACGATGAACTACCCGTGGCGCACCCTGGTTTGCCTCTTGACCCTGACCGCGATCGCACAGGCGGCAAATAACAGCCTGCCAGGTGATTCCGGTCAGATCACCGCCGATGAGCTTCGCGGTCATGTGGGGTATCTCGCCGCCGACGATCTCAACGGACGGGATAGTGGTGGAGGTGAGATCCGCGAGGCAGAAGCGTATATCGCCAATGCGTTTGAACGGTTCGGTCTGGCACCGCTGCCGGGACATGACAGTTTCTTTCTGCCGTTCCATCTCTATCGCAGCAACTTCGACAAGAAGACGACCAATCTGACTCTGAGTATCGGCAAAGAAGACGTCGTCGGTGAAGTCGGGCAGCAGTTTCGTCCGTTCGATTTCTCCGACAATGGCCGCGTCGATGCGGAAGTGGTCTTCGCCGGTTACGGAGTCTCGGCACCGGATTTGGGCTACGACGACTACGCGAAGATCGATGTCGAAGGCAAGATCGTTCTTCTCCTTCGTCATGTTCCGAACGAATCAAGTGGGGAGGGGAGCTTTGCGGCTGGCGCAGCCACTCGTTACGGTGCGTTCGCTACGAAGGCCCAGGTCGCAGTCGAGCACGGCGCCGCCGGAATGATTCTCGTCACCGACCCGCTCAATCACGGACCGAACGACGATCTTCGGATCGGTCGACGCCTGACGCTGGATCGCGGCAGTCTCTCCGCCGGCCAGCAGAGTGGGCCGACATTTCTAGCGGTGCATGCTAACCAGTCGATAATCGGGGACTGGCTTCAGAAGGCCGGTGCCGATCTGTCGGAGCTGCAGACGGCTCTCGACTCCGGCAAGAAGACCCACAAGTTGACGGTGAACGGCTTGCGAGCCAGCATCGGGGTCCAGCGGGTCGAAGGCGCGGAGGCTGTGCCGGCCCGCAACGTCGCCGGCTTTCTCGAGGGCAGTGACGAGGATCTCAAGAACGAGTGGATCGTCATCGGCGGGCATCACGATCACATCGGCGGTTACCACGGTGAAGGCGATACGATCTTCAATGGGGCCGACGATAATGCCTCTGGGATTTCCGGTGTTCTCGAGCTGGCCCAGGCATTCGCGTCTCGCGAGCAACGACCGCGAAGGAGCATCCTGTTCGCGACATTCTCCGCCGAGGAAAAGGGATTGCTCGGGTCGCGCGCGATGGTCGAACAGGAACATTTCCCGGTCCATCGCACTGTGTTCATGTTCAATCTCGACATGATCGGGAGGACGGATTCGGACCAGATTCAGGTCTACGGTGACGGCTATGCCCGAGGTCTTCGCGAGATCGTCGATGCGGCCAACGAGCCAGTCGGGCTGGAGCTTACCTACGCGGGGACGGAATACGCGGGTAACAGCGACCACGCCAGCTTCTATCAGGCCGGCGTTCCGTTCATGTTCTTCTTCACCGGCCTCCATGACGACTATCACCAACTTGGAGATCACGCAGACAAGCTTGACTACGACCGCATGCAACAGATCCTGACCGTCGGGTTCAACACGATCGAGACGATGGCCGATGCCGACATGACCCCGGCGATGATCCATGTCGTCGATTGGCTAGGGATTCAAATCGAACTCGTCGATCGGGACGGATTCGACGTTCCGGTAGTGACTCACGTCGCCGATGAATCGCGTGGCTACCAGAGTGGATTGCGGTCGGGGGACGTGTTGACGGCCCTCGATCGGCGTCCGGTGGCGGAGACTCGCAGTGTCGGCAAGGGTTTTCGCGACGTGCAACCGGGTTCCGAGGTCGAACTATCGGTGCGACGCGGTGAGGCGACCCATACGATCGCAGTCGAGCGGGCGAAGACCGGCTACATGGGCGTCTTCCCGACCCCCGTTGATGAGGACAGAAGAAGCGAATTGGGCCTACCGGACAACGAGGGCATTCTACTGCGCTCCGTGGTAGCCGATGGGCCATGCGGGAAGGCCGGTCTGGTGGCCGGGGATATCATTCTCCGAGTCGACGGTCGACCGATCAGCGCGTCGTCGCTCTCGTCGATCCTGTCCCAGATCGGGGCGGGCGAAACCGTTGACATGCTGGTCTTGCGAGAGAGTGAGCGACTGACGATTCCGGTCACGCTCGGGGAGCGCCCGGGCCGGCGTCGTTAGAACGCCGATCAACGCATCCGGCTTAGACCCAGACGCAGTCGACGTCCCATCTTGGGAACGTCTCCGGAGATGTGAAGCAGTGTCCGCGACTCCGCTTCGACCCAGACCTCGGTTTCGCCCTGCATGTTCAGAAGGCCCTCCGCAGTCTCGTCCTCCGGGACGATATTCAGGCGGAGCGCCGACGTCGACCACTCTTTTTTCTTTGACCGCTGGTCACGCCCGGTGTCGACGGCGAATTGGCGGTCGAGGATCTCTCTCTCCACGACCGTGACCGTGAAGTATCGCGGTCCGTCTCCGGTGGCGACCAACACACGAACCTCATCGCCTACGTCGTGGAGCGGTTGACGGCCGAGTCCTATCAGCATGCTGGGGAAATTGTGGGCCCGCAGCGGATGGCCCTCGGCATCCACGGGAAACTCGAATCGCTTGTTTCGATACGTCGTCCACTCGGAAAGCGGGCGATGGGAGCCACGTTCCGGTTTCAGCTTCTTGACCCTGTAGCCCCTCGGGTCAAACTGATAGATGGCAGCGCGCTTACGTGAGCGGCGCACAGATCTCTGCGGTAGGCCCGTTCGTCGTTGCAACGTCGTGGTGGATTCCGAGTCCGCGACGCGTGCGCCGAAGAAGCGCGCCACGGTGCGCATGCGTATCTCGGATGGCTTTGAGGTTCCGGTCCGTTCGATGTCGACGCGGCCCGACAGGAACGCGCCGCCGCGCGCCGTCAGCTCGATCTCACGCCATTTGCCCCACGGCGGGTTCTTGTCGGTCTCGCCGGCCACCGAGGCACCCAGGAGGGCCATCGACAGGAAGACACTTGCGACGATACGATGCGTCACGAGTCCACTCCTTCGGTCGACTTTCGGCCGTCGATGTGACAGCAGGGAGCAAGCGCGTGTCCGAATCCAGATTGACCATGATTCCCGGTCCCACACCCGTTCGCGACGCGATCCTGCGGAAGTTGGCAATCCCGACCTGTTCGCACCAGGACCCGTCGTTTGTTGACACGTATCGCAACGCGCTGAACGCGTTGTGTCGCATTGTTCGTACCGAGGATGCCCATCCCTTCATTGTAGGCGGTGGAGGCACTCTCGGCATGGAAATGGCTCTGATCAACTTGTTGGACCCCGATGATCGGCTTCTGGTCGTCTCTCACGGGTTCTTCGGGGACCGCTGGGAGCAGTTGGCCAATGCGTTCGGATTCGGCTGCGATGTCATCCGATCGGAATGGGGGCGGACGGCGTCGCTCGCCTCGGTCGTCGAGCGTGTCGATGCGGGAGACTATCGAGCCGTCGCCATCACTCACGTGGACACGTCGACGGGGGTTGTCGCTCCGCTCAGAGATTTCGCCGAAGCCCTGCGTGGCCGCGACACGTTTTTCATCGTCGATGGAGTCTGCGCCACCGCGGCCGTGGACGAACCGTTTGACGAATACGGCATCGATGTCCTCTTGACGGGCCCGCAGAAGGCGATCGGTGCCCCTCCGGGCGTCGCTCTCGAAGTCGTCTCCGGACGAGCGATCGATCATCGTCGGTCTCTCGACCGGGTTCAGGGCTATTACGCGGACTGGACCCGCTGGCTTCCGGTCATGGAAAACCCGGCGCTGTATTTCTCGACCCCTCCCGTGAACGAGATCGTCGCGTTGGAGCAGGCTCTCCAGATCGTACTCGATGAGGGCCTCGACAGACGATTCGCTCGGCACCAACGATTGGCGGCAGCGATGCGCGCCGGAATGGAGTCGCTCGGATTGCGCGTCTTCGCCGATTCGGACTGCCGTGCGGATACGCTCAGCGTGTTGCTCTACCCCGACGGAGTCGAAGACGGTGCGTTTCGTTCGGCCGTTGCCGGACGTGGCGTCGTCGTTGCCGGCGCGCTCGGCCCTATTGCCGGCAAGGGGTTCCGTGTGGGTCATATGGGCAATATTGGTGCCGGCGAAGTCGGGCGCACGCTTCAGACGGTCGGGGAGTCTCTCGTTGAGCTGGGGGTGGGCGCCGACCCGTCGGCGGCCCTTGATGCGGCCTCTAACCATTTAATCGAGGAAGACGAGGCGTGACGAGTTCACTGTCGACGGACGATGTCGCCGACGCGAATCGCGCCGGGAACCACGACGCGAGCGTTGACACCTCGTAGGTTCAGTTCGCGACCGATGGAAGAACTGACGAACTTCATCGCGTCCAGTCCGAATCGGTCAACGAACTTCCGGCAGCCCGTGTGGGGCGATGGAGTGATCTCGATCACGGAGTTGCCGATCGCCAGGCACGACCCCGGTGGGAGATTGGCGCGACTCAGGTCGAACTCCACAAAAAGCTGATCGCCGGCAAGCGCCCAGCGCTCGACGCTTCCCGCTATTTTCTGGATGACTCGGGCGTTCATCAGAGTCAGTTGCATATCGGGATGGGAGCTGCCGTTATCCGTATGGCGGCTGCCGCGGGATTGCCAGTTGTCGCCGACGAGACCCTGCGCGACGTCCAGTTCGGCCTCCTCGAGAGACCGACGTTCTCCGGTGGTCGGTCGGCAGGCGATCTGCCGGAGCGAGCCTTCGTCTGCGGGAGACTGACGGATCGACGGCAGTGCGGCCTCCAGCTCCGAGAGAGACAGGTGCTGGGTAGTTTCGTCCACGAGGACATTCTAGAGCAGACGTGTGCAGTTGTCGTCGGCTGGTGTAACATCCAGATCCGCGATGACCGCCCGCCGAAAGTTACCAATCTACGCTGCGTTGCTGGTCTTCGGCATGCTTGCGGTCCTGCGACTCAATCCGTTCTGTCTCCTCGAGCCAGACTCGCCGGACTACCTGTTCACCGCTCGGTCTCTCGCCACATTTGACGGCTACCTGGAGATCGATCACCCGGCCCGCACGCCTCACGCGTTCAGGCCGCCGGGGCTTTCGATCCTATTGGTCCCGATGGCATGGATAGCCCCGTACAGCGTGGTCGCGGCGAAACTGTGGATCCTCGGAAGTGGCATCGGGTTGTTGATCCTGTTGCAGCGGTTCACCCGGCTGATCACGAATCGCTCGACCGCGATTCTCGTCTCGTTGATCGTGGCGTGCAGTCCGTACACGTTGCTGCACGGTACGGAGGTTCTTAGCGAGGTCCCATTCCTCGTGCTTATCTTCGGACTCCTTCTGGCACTGGGATATCGGGAAACCGCAGATGATGCCGCGTTGACGACTGTCGCCGAACGTCACAGGGTTCTTGTAACCGTGATACTGATCTGGCTCCCTCTGATGCGAACCGTCGGGTTTGCAATGCTGGGTGCGCTGCTTGTCTGGTCCATTTTCGTCAAGGCCAGGCGTACCTGGCTGGCTCCTCTCGCGGCTGCCCTCATCGTCAACGGCCTGTGGTGGTGGCGGGGAACCAAGGTGGGTTCGACGACCTATCTGGAGGGCATGTCGGCGCGGCTTCACGATTTGGGCGGATGGGGTTACCTGGGCACCGTCTGGGACCAGGCGCTGTTCTACATCAAGGCCTTCGCCGGATTCGTGTTACCCGGCGTCTTCTTCGGTTCGCCGATGTATGAGCGTGTCTTGATTGGTGATGCACCGCGGATGCCGGGTGCAGGCCCGCTGGGCCTCGTCGCGGTGGCGGCGTTCCTGTTGGTCGCACTCTGGGGCCTTGTCGCGCGACGACGATCCGACGGCACGTTGGTCGCGATCTATCTGCTGTTGTTTCTAGCGTTACTCGCGATCTATCCACCACGACAGGAGCGGCTGATCTGGCCACTCGTGCCGGTTCTGTGGGTCTACGCCGCCGTCGGGATTCTCGATCTACGTCGACGTTTACAGGACGCGGCACGCGGCTCGTCGAGCTTCTACGACCGAGGACTTCGATACGGTATCGGTGGCTTCGTGGTCGCGGTTCTGGCTCTCCAGCTCTACGCGAGCGTGGCGGTAGTCGCGACAAATATCTCCTGGTGGCGCGGTGGCGATTCGTTCTACGAAGAACAGGTGCCGCCCGGTTACTTTGCCGACTGGCGGCGGGCCGGCATGGAGATCGCGAAGTTAGGACAACCCTGGGCCCGTGTGCTCACGCGACACTCCGATGTGGGGCTGACCTCGCAACGACTTCAGGATTCGATGCGTTTCGAGGAAGTGTCGCCGGCCGTACTGACCCGCGCAATCGTCGGGCTACCGGCACGCTACGTCGCCATAGCGTCGACCGAATTCCGGAAGGTGGCGCCTGCCCATCTGTTTGAAGAGAGTGCCACATTCCGCTTCCAGACCGTTTGGCAGGGGCGCGGGGTCCGGGTCTTCGAGGTGCTGCCCAATCGAGAAGGTGTGGGGTCGATCGTGCCGGACGACCTGGAGGGTCGGATCGAGCGTTGTCAGAGCGCCATCGCAATCCATCCCCGTCGTCGGGACCTCCGCAGAAGGCACGTGCAGTTGCTTCGCGACGCCCGTCGAATCGAGGAGGCGGTGGCGGCACTCGACTCCCTCGAGGAGACACTCGGGACCGACGCACGCAGCGCGTGGCTTCGGGGAACGCTGCTCCTCGACCTGGGGCGATACGACGACGCGGCCGACGCACTCAACCGAGGGATTCTCTTGCCCGACGTCGGTCGTGTCGAGCGGTCGCTACGTCGTGGCATCACGCGAGCCGTCGAAGGCAAGCGGAGGGCCACCGAGGAGAGCCCACCGGCACGTGTCCGCCGTCTGGTGGACGAGGCCGGTAGTTTCCTCGATTCCGGCCTATTGCGATCGGCCACGATCTGGCTGAACCGCGCCGCGGCCATCGCCCCCGGCGATCCGTCCGTGGCGTTCCTGGTGAGCCGACTTGACGAACGAAGCGGCAACCGCGAGCGTGCCGTCAGACGTCTCGAGCGCCTGCGCTCCGCAGGCCACCGAGCGGCGGCGGGTCTCCTGGAAGAGTGGGAGTTGGAGCGACGTCTACTGGCCGGTGAGGTCAAACTCCCTCCATCGGGCTACGTTCGTTTCGCAGCGCGACGAACCGCCGAAGGACGTCCCGGCCGAGGTCTGGCACTGCTCGAGCGGGCCCATCGAAATTGGCCGCAATCCGTGGACGTCGCTCGCGGGCTCGGGCTCTCGTGGTGGTTTCATGGACGCCCGGACCTTGCAGCGCCGCTCCTCGAATCGGTCGTCAAGACCCATCCGGGAGATCGGGAATCGATCGACGCACTGACCGCGTGTCGTCGGGTCCTGGAAGTCGACTGACGGGTCAGTCGAAGGCCGCGCCGGACCGCAGGTCGTGGACCACCGACGCGTCCACCCACCAGATATCAGGGTTCCCGTTCATCGCCTCGTTGTGCATGCGTCCGAGATCGTCGGACGTCACGCGTTCGGGAGAATACCGATCCGTGATCGATGCGCGGCTAGACATGAAGAAGAAATAGCGCCCGTCGGGGGAGACGTAGGGGGACCACTCTTGACCGCTGGCATGGTTGATGCCCTGTTCGAGGGCGATGGCCTGACTCCAGCGGTCTTGTTTATCACGAAAGACAACGAAGTAGTCGACGCCACCGAGACTATCCGAGTGACCGAAGTTGCAGACGATCAGGTACGACTCGTCCGGCGCGATAAACGCGTTGAACTGTGTCCGTGCTGCGTTGACCGCGGCTGGGAGCTCCTCGGCGGCCTGGTATTCGCCGTCGACCAGGCGGGAACGGAAGATCTTCTCCGTGCGATCATCCCCTCGACGGGTGAAGTAGATCGTGCCGTCGGTCGTTACGGATGCAAAGAACTCTGCACGATCGCTGTTGATCGGTGGGCCGATTGGATAGGGCTCGCCCCAGCCATCGTCGACCCGATCCATCATCCAGATATTTTCGTCGCTCATCGGCTCGGAGCTTCCCGGGAGCGGTCGTCGCGACATGAAGTAGAAGGTTTTACCGTCGGGTGCAATGGTCGGCTCCAGGTCCATGTATTGTCCGGAGAACGAGGCGACCTCAGGCGTCATCCATTCACCCTCTACCTGACGGGTCACCAGGATCGCGCTGAACGTGAACGCCCCGCCCAGGACTCGTGAGAAGTAGAACTCAGTGCCGTCGGGCGTCATCGCAGCATCTCGTTCTCCCATGCCGGTCGAGACGAAGCCCGGCGCGAAGACCGCGGGGGTCCGGCCGGGTGGTTGTTGACCGAGGTAGGGTCCCAGCAACGACGGCTGGAGTTCGGACGTTTGCTGACAGCCCACCAACGTCATCAGAACGAGTAACCCGAGCACCATCGAGCTATTTCGCATGGAACAATCCTCCGCGCGCGAGTCTGCCCGATCCGGGGGTCACGATCCAGGGTGAATCGGCGGGTTGCGCGGTCGGGACACCGCGGGATGATATCTTGTTTGTTCATTTTCGGTTCCGGGCGGGGAGGATTCTATGGCCGGCAAGACGTCAGAGGTAGATATCGCCGACGCCCGGGGGACGGAAGAGCTGCTCGACGATGTGATCGCCGGGCTCGCTGCGACCAACAAATCGTTACCGAGTAAGTACTTCTATGACGAGGCGGGTTCGCGGCTTTTTGACGAGATTACCCGGCTCGACGAGTACTACGTCACCCGGACGGAACAGGCGATCATGGATCGTCACGCTGGTGAGATGGGGGAGCAGATCGCCGAGAACGTGATGCTCGTCGAATACGGCGCCGGAAGCAGCATCAAGACCCGCGCCCTCCTGGACCATCTGGATGATCCGGTGGCGTACGTGCCCGTCGACATCTCGAGAGAACACCTCAACCAATCCGCCGAGTCTCTTCAGGCGGCGTACCCTGACATCGAGGTTCTCCCCGTGGTCGGTGACTTCACCCAACCGTTCGAGTTGCCGATTGCGCGTCGAACACCGGATCACGTCGCCGCCTATTTCCCGGGTTCAACGATCGGTAATTTTGAGACCGAGGCGGCTCACCGCATTCTGCGGGGGATCGCACCCCTCTGTGGTTCCGGGGGTGGTCTACTGATTGGGGTCGACCTGCAGAAGGACCCCGCGGTGATCGAGGCGGCTTACAACGACGTGGATGGCGTCACGTCACGGTTCAACCTGAATCTCCTGCGAAGAATCAATCGAGAGCTGGGCGGCGATTTCGATCTCTCTCAGTTCCGCCATCTGGCAACCTACGACGAGAAGGCCGGATGCGTCCGGACGTTTATCGTGAGTGATGTCGATCAGATCGTCAACGTCGCCGGCCGACAGTTCTCGTTCGCCAGCGACGAGCGAATCCACACCGAGAATTCCTACAAATACACGATCGACGGATTTGCCGGTGACGCCGCAGAAGCGGGCCTCGAACTACACCGGGTTTGGACCGACGCTCGAGACTATTTCGCGGTCATGCATTTCGTGGTGCCATAAGCCGAGCGGTTGGAGGTCGAAGATGCGTAGTGCGACCGGCAGCGATCGATTGACTTCCGAGCGACTCCGGCAGTTCCGGTCGGTGCGCGCGTTCTCTCTGACGCTCGCGGAGACGCTGTCTCCGGAAGACTGCGCCATTCAGTCGATGCCCGATGTCAGTCCGACGCGCTGGCACCTTGCACACACCACCTGGTTCTTCGAAACGTTCATTCTCAGGGCTCGGCCGGACTACAGGGTCTTCGATCCAACCTACGAGTTCCTCTTCAACTCCTACTACAACACCCTTGGACCTCAGTACCCGCGGCCGGAGCGTGGCCTGTTGTCGCGACCGAGTCTCGACGAGGTGATCGGATACCGACGCCGCGTCGACATGGAATTGGAGCGTCGACTCACTGGGGATGCCGTTGACGCAGAGACTATTCGTATTCTCGAGTTGGGGCTTCACCACGAGCAGCAGCACCAGGAACTGATCCTGACCGACATCAAGCACGTTCTCAGCCATCATCCGATGTCACCGAGTTACCGGCACGGGACTTTCGACGATGCGAGACCTGCCCGAGACGCAGGGTGGGACGCGATCGAGGGACAGTTAGTCGACATCGGGTCCGATGGAAACGGTTTCCACTTCGACAACGAATTTCCACGTCATCGCGCCTACCTGGCACCCTATGAACTCTCGCGACGCGTCGTGACCAATGGCGAGTACCTGGAGTTCGTGCGTGACGGGGGCTACACGCGGCCGGACAGCTGGCTTGCTCTGGGTTGGGACACGGTGTCCGCAAACCGCTGGCGTGCACCGCTCTACTGGATCGAGAAAGAGGACGGCTGGTACGAGTTCACGCTGGCAGGCCTGGTTCCACTGCGCCTTCAGGATCCGGTCTGTCACGTCAGCTACTTCGAGGCCGATGCCTACGCCCGATGGGCCGGCGCGCGTCTGCCGACGGAATCGGAGTGGGAATTTGCTGCCCGAGACCAACCGGTCGAGGGCCACACGGCGGATCGTCTGATCGACGCGGGACGCGCGATTCATCCACAACCCGACTCGACCGTCTTCGGCGACGTCTGGGAGTGGACGCAGAGCTCCTACTCGCCCTATCCCGGATACCGCCCTCCGGATGGTGCACTTGGCGAGTACAACGGCAAGTTCATGTGCAATCAGTACGTCTTGCGTGGTGGCTCGTGTGCGACGCCCGCGTCAGACCATCTTCGAAGGACCTATCGAAATTTCTTCCCGCCGGAGGCCCGCTGGCAGTTCAGCGGAATTCGACTGGCCCGCTAGCGGGAGGCGGTGAGCGCCCGATTCCAGGAACCCAGTAGGACGACGCCCATGAAGACGAGGGCGGCGGTCAATCCGGCCCACAGTCCATGAACGCCCATCCCCGAGCGGAACGCGAGGAACGCGCCGAGTGGCAGCCCCAGAACCCACCAGCCCAGTAGGATCCACAACATGGGACCCAGCGTGTAGCCGGCACCGCGGAGCGCGCCTGCGGCCGTGACCTGGACTCCATCGAACAGTTGGAACAGGGCCGCTAGATAGAGCAACCCCACGCCGCGCCGGATGACCGAGCTGTCCTGGGTGAAGAGACCGAGCAGGAAGTGCGGGATGATCCCGACGATAGCCGCCATGATCGTGGCGATGACCGCAGCCAGGCCGATCGCCATCCAACCGGCACGCTTCGCCCTTGCCGGATCTCCCTGCCCGATCGCGTAGCCGACACGCACCGCCGCGGCGGCCGAGATACCCAACGGCACCATGTAGGTCACGCTGGCCACCGTGAGAGCGATCTGATGGGCGGCCAGCGCCTCCACGGCGAACTGTCCCGCGAGGATGGTGACGGCCGTAATGACCCCGACCTCGAGCAGTAGTTGGCCCGACGCCGGTAGGCCGAGTCGAAGCACGACACCGATCCGCTTCAAGTTCAGATGCCACCAGCCATCACGCCACGAGACCTCGCGTAGTCCACGACGGCTAAGAAGAATGACAGCGGCCAGCGACAACGCGAGGAACGTCATCGAGGCCGTGGTGGCCCACCCTGCGCCGGTAGTTCCGAGTCGCGGGAATCCCCAATTGCCGAAGACCAGAACCCAGTTGAAGAGGACATTCACGACGTTGGCCAGGATGAGTGCCAGTACCACCGGGAACGCCCGTTCCATCGCCTGGAGGTAGCGACGAAACGTCGTATAGAGCAGCATCGGTAGGAGCGACAGACTGCACACCTTCAAGTACGGATGCCCCTGATCGATGACACTCTGCTCGATTCCGAGCAGATCCATCCGCCCCGCAACCCCCTGTAACAAGACCATCGCAGGGAGCGCGAGGAACAGAGAGAGCCAGATCCCCTGCGCTAGATACTTCAACGCCTCGTCGGTTCGACCCCTGCCGAGACTCTGAGAGACAAACGTGTCGAGGCTCAGTAGCACGCCGATTCCGCCGATGGCGAGGAAGACCCATATCGAACGACCGATGCTGACTCCGCCGATCGCCTCCGGTCCCAGACGCCCGACCATCAGGACGTCCACCACCCCCATCATCATCCAGCCGAGTTCGGCGATGACGACCGGAACGGCAAGGGCGACCATGGGCCACAGCTCACCACGGGTTCTGGGGCGGACGACTTGCATCCGAGGCACGATAGACCACTTGCGGATTACCGCAACGACGCTTCGGTCAGCGGAACTTGACGGATCGTCCGTGGGTCAGCACTCGCTCTTCGAGCACCCGGGCACTTAACCCGACCATCTCGAGTAGGTCGGGACCGTCATCCGTCGCGGAAGCCTCACGGGTTCGCAACGCCTGGAGGTACTTCATGAACGACTCTCGATACGCCCCATCGTCTCCCTGCAACAGATAGTGCACGAGCGCCCAACTCAACACGTAGTTGCCCTCTCGATTCCCGGCG
Source organism: Acidobacteriota bacterium (assembly GCA_029861955.1). NCBI lineage: Bacteria > Pseudomonadati > Acidobacteriota > Acidobacteriota bacterium. The sequence goes on along the minus strand of JAOTYK010000002.1, from coordinate 37,943 downwards.
GAAAACCGCAGCGGCGTCTCCATCTTCAGGAGCGCGTCGATCGATGGGCGGTTTTCGAACTGTCCCTCGTTCATCAATCGATTGAAGCGACGTGTGAATCGCGCCCTGAAGCGCGAAGTTCCCGGCAGAGGTTCGTCGAACAGTTGGATCGACTTGCGACCCGTCCGTCCGGCCTGAAACTCGAGCGAGTCGTTCACCCGTGTGCCGCTGAAGTATCCCGCGAGTCCCTCCAACAACCATGTCGGACGCGGCGTTTCAGGATGAAAGAACCTCCTAGCCAGCTGCTGATGCGCCGCGCCGTGAATGAGGCTGTCGGCGAATTCAGGAAAGCCGGTCTCGGTGTGGTGGGCCGTCACATCGAGTCTCGGGTCGTGGTCCGATTGGGACGAGGAAAATACACAGTTGTGGGAATCGCGTACGGCACTTCGATAGCTGTTGCTCGAATAGAACAAGAACGCCATCGAGTGCGACGTGTCCTCGTCCAGCTCAACCGGAGATTCCCAGCTGGACTCGAAAAAACCGTAGAACGCGTCGAGCAGATCCACTGCCACTCGAGTCTTGATACGAGGATCATCCGTCTTGACGCGGTAGTGGGCTCCCTTGAAGGCGTCGTATCGACGATTTCGGATCAGCTCTTCCCCGCGCTCCGATACAGGATGGATCGAATCGCCGGTGGACCCGACGGTCGTGCCAAGTACGAGCACAAGCGTGAGCAGACAGCGGATCGATCGATTGTGGCTCACTCGTTCCCTCCAGAGTCGAGAACGGCCGCGAGTTCCGATCTCAAACGGCTCAGGTTGCGACGGTTACGTCCAAAGTCGGCCCAGGTCCTGCGCGAAGTTGAGCGCGCCGAAACGCGGGTCGAGGTCCCTTCATCCCGGAGCGTCACGGTCACGTCGTCGAACCCGCCGGGAATCCGAACCTCCCGCGTGAAGACGACCTGAAGACGATCGTCGTCTCCGGCCTCGCCCACGTAATGCCAGCCGCCGATTCGATTCGCTGCGCTGCGGAGCGCCGGCAAGACTTCCGCCGTCGAACGCGCGACCACGTACGGCTCGAGAGACGCGGCGTGGGCACGCCAGCGTTCGTAGGGCTGGAGGGCGACGTAGACCGCCATCACGGCCACGCCGACAAGTAGAACGAGCGCCAGCCGCCTGAGTAATTTCTTCTTCGTACTTGGATACACACGTTCCCCGATGGACGTGGCCCTGTCGCCACAAGCGCGACCCTGTGCCAGAGTATAACGGAGCGGAGGGGGATTCGTTGAAGCAGCCCGGTGAAATGGAGGGTCCGCCCACGGGGCCAAGCGCGGTCGCCGTCGAGGTCTACGATCGCGTTCTTGAACGATTTGGTGAGCCCGATCTCCGGATCGATTCCGGGACGGGTGCCGAGAGCTCGACGATCGTCAGCGTTTTCGCGTGGTATCCGACCACGGAGGTTCCCCTGACGACCTTCGCGACGATCGGGATGTGTGACGTCCCCATCCACGGCGCGAATCATCGAGTGGAGTTGCATTTCGCCAGAGCCGGGGATCTCGCCGACAACGAGATCGAGGCGGTGGGGCAGTTTCTGATCCATCTCGCCGGCTGGACGGCCCGTCGATCCGTCTTGCTGGACTGGTGGCACCTACTCCCGGGAATCGACACGATCCCGACGTATCCGGGCTGTCACGCGATGCTCATGCATCCGGCGTTCTCTCACGGCGGTTGGGACCGTGTTGAGGTCGAGATTGAAGATCCGGGCAGCGAGGAACGACCCACCGAGGTCCGCATGCTGAATATCGTCCCGTTGACCGACACGGAGGCGGAGGAGATTCGGACGGAAGGGCTGCGCCCAACCATGGAGCGTCTCTACGCGTTGGAAAGCGGAATGTTCGCGCCACGTCCCACGAAGCCGTCGAGCTAGTTGTAGCCGATCGCCACGGCGACCACGAGCGCCAGGGCTGCGGCGGTCAACGCCTTGAGCAGGAACGGGATGACGAAGCGTAGCCAGCGCTCGTAGGAGACTCCGGCCATCGTCAGGATCCCGATCAACACGGGGTTGGTCGGGACGACGATGTTGGTGAATCCGTCACCGAATTGATAGGCCAGCACCGACGTCTGTCGACTGACACCGACGATGTCCGACAGGGGTGCCATGATCGGCATCGTGACATAGGCCTGTCCACTCCCGGAAGGGATGAACAGGTTGCAGACGGATTGAACTGCCAGCATGCCGACGGCGGCGACGTGGGGCCCGAGAGTTTTGAGGGGTTCGGCGATGCCGTGGATGATCGTGTCGATGATCTGCCCATCCGTCAGGACCACGCCGATGGCACGGGCGACCCCAATCAGCAACGCTGTCGTCGTCAGTTCACTGGCTCCGATGCAAAACTTTTTCGCCGTCTCGTCGACTCCGATCCGGCCGACAACGCCCATCGCGATCGCCAGGCCGAAGAACAGCGCGCCCATCTCGACCAGATACCAGCCATTCTTGATCAAGCCCCAGAGGAGGAGTCCCAGTCCGACGGCGAGAACCGCCAGCACGGAGATATGCTTCGCGTTGATCTTGTCGTACTGCTTTGCACCGACATCGGCCGTCTCGCGATCGGCCTCGCTCTTGCGGACTTTGCCTGCGTAGGACCAGACGTGATGGAACCCGATCGCGAGAAACACCAGGAGCAGGACGATTCGGAACGTTGCGCCGCTCGTCGGTGTCACGCCAGCGATGTCCTGGGCGATCAAGACGGTGAACGGATTGATCACCGCGGCTCCGTAGCCGACCCCGTAGCCGACCACGAGCACGCCGACCGCCGTGAGCGCGTCGTAGCCCAGTCCAATCAGGAGCGCGAGAAGCATGGGGACAAATGGCAAAAACTCTTCCGCCATTCCCATCGTTGCGGCACCGCAGGCGAAGATCAACATGCTGCCGGCGATCAACAGCGCCGGCTTGTTGCCCATCTTCTCCAGTAGGAATCCGATCAGGGCATCCGCCGCGCCTGTGGCGCGAAACACACCGAACGCGCCGCCGATAATGAAGACGAAGAAGATGATCTCTTTCGCCTCGTCAAAACCCTTGGGGACTGCGACCAGAGGAGTCCAGACCGGGAGGGTCGTCCGTTCCGAAGCCTTCGTATAGCTGTCGGCGACCACGTAATCATGGCCGCCGTGGCTCTCCCGCTCGAAGGCACCTTGAGGCATGACGAGCGTCAGCAGATAGGCCAATACGACCATGCCGAAAAGCAGAGCCAGAGTGTGCGGGACGCGGAAGCGGCCTCGGTCCATCGGGTCAAACTCCTGTACCGGTCGAAGAACGCATCCGGTTTAAAGCGGCGAGAGTATAGCAGTAAGGAATAAGGATGGGTTGTCCCGGGATCGCAAGTGGCGGAAGATGGTCCGCGCAGTAGAGGCAAACGGAGTCGTAAACGGTGTTTCGTCGAATCAGCGTGGTGACCACATCGCGGGCCGACTACAGCCATCTGTACTGGGTCCTGCACGAACTGCGGGAAAATATCGATGTCGATCTTCATACGATCGCCCTGGGAGCGCCGCTGGCCGACGAATTCGGCAGGACTGTCGGCGAGATGGAGGCCGACGGGTTCCCGGTCCACGACCGCATCGAGTGCCTGCTCAGTTCCGATAGCGACGTCGGCATGGCGAAGACCATCGGACTCGCCACACTGGGTCTGACGGAACGCCTGGCGGATCGTCGACCCGACCTCATGCTCCTTATCGCGGATCGTTACGAGATGTTGGCGCCGGCTTCAGTCGCCCTGGCACTCCGTATTCCGCTGGCGCACATCGAGGGAGGTGAGGTCAGTGAGGGAGCCGTCGACGACGCCGTTCGCAACGCCTTGACCAAGATGAGCCATCTCCACTTCGCGCCCACCGAGACGGCACGCCGTCGGATCATCGCGATGGGTGAAGAACCCTGGCGCGTTCATCGGACCGGCGCTCCGTCGCTGGATCATCTTCGGCGAAGCACGTTGCCGGACCGAACGAAGCTGAACGAGGAACTCGGCGTCGAGATCACGGCGGAAACGATCGTCGTCGCCTACCATCCCGTGACGCTTGCGACCGATACACTTCTTGAGGCCGACGGCCTGTTCGCCGCCCTCGAGCGGATCGATCGACCGCTGGTGTTCTGTTTCCCGAATGCGGACGCCGGAAGCCGTCGGCTGACGGCTCGAGCGGACGCGTTTTGCCAAACTCGATCCAACTCGCAGCTGTTCGTCAATCTGAACCCCGTCACCTACTGGTCGCTCCTTCGTCACTGCGGATTGATGCTCGGGAACTCAAGCAGCGGCATCATGGAGTCACCGGCACTGCAGCTCCCGACCGTCAACGTCGGCATGCGGCAGCAGGGTCGAGAGCGCGCCGCCAACATCATCGACTCGCCGGCGGATCCCGATCGGATCCTGGCCGCGATCGCAGAGGCCAGTGATCCCGCATTTCGCGCCGGCCTCGAAGGGATGCAGAACCCCTATGGCGACGGAACCGCGTCGAAGCAGATCGTCCAGGCGATGATGGACGTGGACCTGGAGCGGCTCCTCGTCAAACGAGCCGTCCCCCTCGACTGAATCATGAGCCAGCGCCCCCACAAACCCATCCCCCTGTCGGCTCCCGACCTGGACGAGACGGATCGCGACGCCGTTCTCGAAGTGTTGCAGGGGCGCCACCTCAGTCGTGGGCCCTTCATCGAGGCGTTCGAACGACGTGTCGCGGAGACGGCGGGGCGTCAAGAGGGTGTCGCCGTCAGCTCCGGAACCGCGGCGCTCCATCTTGCGGCGATCCTATCCGGTCTGAAGCCGGGCGACGAGGTCCTGACGACGCCGTTCAGTTTCATCGCGTCGGCCAACATCATTCTCTACCTGGGGGCGACGCCGGTCTTCGTCGAGATCGACCCCGAAACCCTCAACATGGATGTGGACGCGCTGGAGTCACGGATCACGCCGAGAACCAGGGCCATCGTCGCGGTTCATGCCTTCGGCCGACCCCACAAGATCGGCCGCCTCGAGGCGTCGGCCCGGCGACACGACTTGATCCTGATCGAGGATGCGTGCGAGGCGATCGGCGGAGAGTGTGACGGCCGGCCGCTCGGCGGTTTCGGAGACTTCAGTAGCTTCGCGTTCTACCCCAACAAGCAGGTGACCTGCGGCGAAGGGGGCGTCCTGTTAACCGATCACGGGAGTGCCGCCCGTCGTGCTCGCGGGTTGCGGAATCAGGGACGGGACCCGGACGGACCCGGCTACCTGGAACTCGGGTTCAACTATCGGATGACCGATTTCCAGGCGGCGCTCGCCACCTCGCAGTTGCAGAGGTTGCCATCGATCCTCGAGCGTCGGCGACAGATCGCCGACGGCTATCGGCGTCGACTCGAACACCTCAACGAGTGGGTCCTCCCGGTGGGGGATCCGGGATCCAGTTGGTTCGTCTACGTGGTGCGATTGCATGACGACCTACCTCTAAATTCGAGAGATGCGATTCTCTCGGGTCTCACGGACAGGGGGATCGGCTGTGGACGGTACTTCGAGCCGATCCATCTTCAACCGTTCTATCGGCAGCAGTTCGGTTTTTCGGAGGGTGACTTCCCGATCACGGAGCGGATTGCGGCCCGCACCATCGCGCTCCCGTTCTTCAATCGAATCACCGAGGAGCAGCTCGATCGCGTGGCGGAGGCGCTGGCGGAGCTCACCCCCCGATTGTCGGATCTACCGGGTGGGACGGCGTAGGACCTGACCTCGGGCCTCGGGCGAGTAGAGGCCGCCGTCTACCACAGCGTGCCCTCCCACGAGAACCATCGCGATTCCGGCCGCATGTCGCCGGGGTCTCAGCCATTCGGATCGATCGCCGACGGTATCCGGATCGAAGAGCACCAGGTCCGCCACGTGGCCCACACGGATCTGTCCACGATCGGGTAGCCCGAGGAGCTCCGCCGGATAGGTCGTCATCTTGCGCACCGTGACGGGGAGGGAGGGGCCCTTGCCTTCCCGCGCCCATCGCAGGGCTCGAACAAACGCACCGGCATGGGCGGGGTGCGGAACTCCGGTCCCATAGTCCTCTGCGTCCGAGACGATGGCAGACGACGGATGCCGAAGGATCGTCTGCAGACCGGCGTGCTGCTCGTCGTCGCCGGAGATCTCTCCGACCCACTGGCCAACGCCTCCGTCGAACTCGAGCATCAGGTCGGCGACGACGTCGAAAGGGTCTTGCTGGAGTTCCTGGCCCAGCGCCGCCAGGCTCTTGCCGATTCGCGGGTCGTCTTGCCGTGCGGCAAGACTCGCGACATAGATTCCGTCCCACCCGACGGCCTCGACCAGATTGTGTGGCCAACCGTGGGCCTCCCAGGGTGGCCATTGCGGGACGCGGTGCTGCAACTCAGAACCGATCCGGCGGCGGGTCTCTCGATCACGAAGCCGCTCGAGGAGCCGAGGCATCCCACCCTCTAAAGCCCACGGTGGAAAGATGGCCGACATCATCGTTGCCGCACGGGTGTAAAGGAACAGGTCGTGGGAGACGCTCAGGCCCTCCTCCCGCGCCCGATCTTCCAGACCAAGCACTCCGTCGATTTGCGGCCAGAATCGCGTTCCGACCGCCTCCAGGTGCGAGTGATGGACCCGGACACCGGTGACCCGCGCCAGCTCGATCAGTTCCTCGGTAGCGGGTAACAGCGTCTCGGACGAGCCGCGCACATGGGTCGTCCACAACCCGTCGGATTCGGCGACCTCGGCGGCCAAAGCCTGAAGCTCGGCCGGGTCGCTGTACATCCCCGGTGGGTAGATCAGTCCCGTCGAGACACCGAACGCACCGGCTCGAAGCCCGCGTTGAATCTGCCGTCGCATCGCATCCAACTCGGCGGCGTCCGGGGGGCCGGCCCGGAGCCCCATCGCCGAGATGCGGACCGGGCCATGGGGAACGAGGGTTCCGACGTTGATCGGTAGTTGCTGCGACGTGAGGGACTCGAGATAGCCGGCCGTGTCGATCGCCCCTACCTGCACACCCTCAGGCGTCATCCAGCTGTTGATCGACTCGAGCAATGCGGCGGTCGGTGGGTCTGCCGGCGCGACTCCGAGACCACAGTTGCCGACGATCCAGGTCGTGACACCCTGTCGGAGTTTCGCCTCGATCAGCCCGTTCCGCTGGGGTGCATCCGCCAGCAAGACCAGATCGGCATGACTGTGAAGATCGATGAATCCCGGTGAGAGAACGAGACCTTCCGCATCGACCCTTCGCAGTCCGTCGGGTTGGATCTGACCTTGCTCGCTTGCCAGGATCTCCGCGATCCGCCCATCACGCACAAGAACGTCGGCGCGAAAGGGGGCCGCGCCCGAGCCGTCGACGATCGTCGCGTTGTCGAACAGAAGCCCCGTGGGGTGACCGGGTCCGCAGGCCACCAAGGCCGTGAGCCACAACCCCAGGGCGGCCCAGAGCCGCTTCACTGTCCAGCGAATCCCTGCGACAGCACTCCAGGCATACCCCGCGAGTCCGAGAACACCACCCGCGGAGGGCGGTCCCATTCCATCGTTTTTGCCGCGCGTCGGACCTCATCGCCGTACGGGTAGGCCGTCATCCCATGAAACGGGATCGGCCCCAACGACGTGTTGGCGGCGGAGTTGGGATCCATGTCCTTGCCGAAACCGCTGGCGTAGAGCAGGAACGTCCGGGTCCATCCCTGAGGCGGTGGCGGCGGTGCGGGATAGCGAAGGGCGATCTCGTCGCCGTTTCGAGATGTGACGAAGGCGTTGTCCGTCTTCGCCAGCAGAGGCTCGACGGGTCCGAGACCGGTGTAATGACCGAGATGGGTCTTCCAACCGCCTTGCGGTGCGACCTGCTCCGGGAGGTAGACCGGTGGGGCCAGGGGGCCATGACCCGACGCTGCCGGGAAACCGCCATGCCGCAACACGGCTTCGTCCGCTGCAAGTCGTTGGATCTGTAGCGGAGTATCTTCGCCACCGACAAGAACCTGTACCCGATCCCAGTAGAGCCGCATCGACGTGACCAGGCGAATCCGATGATCCTCTCCGTCGAAGAGACCTTCCAGGTCGACCGTCAGTGTCTTCGGCAGGCCGGCCGGGAAACCGATCTCCCGATCGACGGTCCGGAAACCACCACGACCGTCTGCGATCTGTAGCTGTGGTGTCAGAAGTGACGCGCCGGCTTGATGTGCGGCGACGTTGGCAGAGGAGTCCGCATAGTCGATCCACCCGTCGAGCAACAGCACGACCCGGTCGTCATTGGAGAACGGCCCCAGGTCCAGTTCCAGTGTGTGAATTTCGGCGTAGCCCTTGAACGGCAGGCGCTCGAAGTTGTCGACGTAATCGCGATCGAGGTCTGCGATCGTCGCCGTCCAGTCCTTGCCGGTCGTCGGATCGATCGCCGACACCAGCGGGCGAATATCGGACGACGCGAACAGCCGGAACCCCGCGTAGGGCGGTCCTGGCAAGAGTTTCTCGTCGGGGAAGACCTCGGTTCCGACCGGGTGATCCACGACGACCAACTCGGCCTGGTCGAACCAGATGACTTCCTCGAGTTGGTTGTTGAGACGAACGCGATAAGAGCCGTCGACTTCCGTCAACCCGCCGACGATCTTGATGTACTCGTCGGGGTCCGGTGTGTTGAACACTCCCGGAGCCAGCTGATACCCCACCGCCGCGCCACCGAGAAAATCGGTGACGAACTTCCAGCCATCGTCTCGCCACGCGTAGAGCAACGGACAGGAGGTGCCCTTTCGATCGAGTTGCTCGATCTCCACCAGCTGGTTGGAGGTCAACTGGATCTCGTCCTGCAGCACACCTCCGGGCCACACGTAACGAGCCGACTCGATGGCCTCTCGTCCACCGAGCCCCACATGGAGGGCGGCACCGTCGACGATCTCAAACTTCTGACGAAGACTCCCCGCAAGCACCTCGACCTTGGCACCGATGCCGAACTTGTTGTCGCCGATCCCCTGAGACGTGATCCGAATCCAGCGATTGTCGTTGCCGCCATCGTTGCGCCAGGGTGTTAGCTTCCCGTCCGCATCCTGAACCACCAGGTCGAGATCGCCGTCACCATCGAGATCGAGGCTCGTTCGCGGTGCTCCGACCGAATCGGCAGAGAAGAGTCCGGCAGGAATCTCCCATTGCCCCGCGCCAAGATTCCGAACAAGTCGCAAGGCGTGATCCCGGCCGCCACAGGCCACATCCAGGAAGCCGTCATTGTCATGATCGAGGACGACGAGGCTAGACCCACCCTCGCAACCGGCAACGGCTGTCGGCGTCGCGAGAATCCCCCGTCGATTAAGGTGCCACGAGAGTCCATCGTCGTGGGTTCGAACCAGGTCCATCCAGCCGTCCTTGTTCAGGTCCGCTAGATGCCAACCTGAATTCGGCACCGACGCGCCCAACCCCACGCGATCGGAGACATCCTCGAAACTGTCGTCACGCTGATTGCTGAACAGTTGAATCCCGGAGACCGATCCGGCCAGTAGGTCGACGTCGCGATCGTTGTCCAGATCGCTGAATGCCACCTGGACTTCCCCGGCGTCGCTGCCGGAGAACACGATCCCGTGATCCAAACCGGAACGAATCTCGAAGTCGCCGGAGGCGTCATTGGTTGCGACAAGGCAGTCCGGCTTGGCGCCGTTCCAACAGGCGAACAGATCCAGATCGCCATCATGATCTCGGTCCACCAGAAGGGCGTCCAGCCCGGTGTCGGGCAAGGAGGGGATCGCCGTCGGCAACCGTTTCGGCCCGTCTTCGCCGCCAACGATGACGCTGAGGGTCAGCCGTGGACCCTCGGCGATCAGTGCGATGAGATCTTCGACACCATCGTTGTTGACGTCGCCGGGCAGGAGACGACGAACGTCACCCTTCACATCGATCGGCGCGCCGATTCCCTGCGAGTCCAGAGTGACCGCACTCGCCTTGGTCGTGACGAAGAGGATGTCGCCGCCGTCGGATCCAGAACGACCCCGTTGCCAGGCGAGTGCGCCCTCGACGACGAACTCGAGGGTCTCGAATCGGACGTCGATGGCCGACGGAGCGGCGAGCATTCCACCGTCGTAGTCGACACCCATCGCGTAGGGGCCCTCCTCGCCGTACTGGGACCCCACCGCCTCGTCGAGGCCGGATCGTTCCCGGATCTCCTGCGAGCGTCGAATCAGCTCGGCGCCCTCCTCCTCCTTGCCGAGGGTCATGAGGAGTCGGCCGAGGCCGTACAGGCTGGACACGTGAGTTGGGTTACTTTGCAACGCGTTCCGAAATGCATTCTCGGCCGCATCCGATTCCCCGGTGCGCGAGAGGACGATGCCAAGGTTGTACTGAGTCAGCAGATCGTCGGGGTCGAGTGATTCCACGGACAGGAAGTGATCGCGAGCCGATTCGAACTGGCCGCGCTTCTTCTCCACGAGCCCGAGGTTGTAGTGGGCGTAGGGATGACTGGGATCGCTCTCCAGGGCCTGGCGAAGCAACGCATCCGCCTCATCGACTCGACCTTGCTGATTGACCGCGACGGCCGCGTTGTTAAGCAGCAGGGGGTCCGTCGGCCTTAGTTTCAGCGCCGCCCGAAAAGCGGCCTCCGCCTCCCCCCACTTCTGTTGGCCCAGATAGGCGGTGCCGAGGATGTTGTGTCCGACGATGTCATCGGAAACCGCCCCCGCTTGTTCGGGAGGGGACGGGCAGCCAAACCAGACCGTCGAAGAGATCAGCAGAACAACGGCCATCACGCAAATCTTAACCGGGCGTGTCATCGTCTTTCAGCTCCTGATGCGATCGTTGCATGTCCACGAGTCAACGGTCTTCCGATCGAGACGCAGGACCGTTTCGAAAACCAATCGTCTTGCGGCGAGGTAATCACTGATTTGAAACAGGGCCACATGGGAGTGGATGTAGCGAGCGGGAACGGCGACCACGACCGTCGGAACACCGTGGCCGCGAGTTTGAATCGCTGCGGCGTCCGTTCCACCTGAACGGCGTACCGCCCACTGAACGGGGATGTCGAGTTCGGATGAGAGCTCTTTCAACAGCGCCAACAGCCTTGGGTGAGCGATCGCGCGAGGGTCACAGAACCGGATCTGCGGGCCGGCACCGACCGCACCCTGAGGGGTATCGTCGCTTTCGAAATCGTCCGACGGTGTGCACTCCAGGACGATTGCTACATCGGGGTTGGCCAACTCGCATGCGGGGCCCGCGCCTCGCGTGCCGACCTCTTCCTGGACGGCACCGACACCGATGACGGTGTTGGGGTGATCCCGATCGGCCAGGGCCTGCATCGTTTGACACATCAGCGCAACACCCAGGCGATTGTCCAACGCCTTACCGCTATAGACTCCATCGACACCCATCGGTCGGAACTCCGCATCCGGAACGACCGGATCGCCCACGGCGATTCCAAGGGATGCGGTGCCCGCCGGGTCGCTGGCACCCACATCGATCGAGAGCGTCTCGATGGCCTGCACCCGGCCACGCTCGGCCTCGGTCAGGAAGTGGGGTGGTTGGGAGGCGATGATCCCCGGGATCTCGCTCCAGTCGGCGTCAGCGGGACCTGTGGCGCCGGTCAGGACCCTCACACGCTGGGCCAAAAGGACATGGGCCCAGAAGCCCCCGAGAGTTACGAAGCGAAGACGGCCATCGTCGTCGATCTGCTGGACCATCATCCCGACCTCGTCGAGGTGGCTGTCCAGGAGGACGCGCGGACCTGCGGGATCGCCGACCTTCTCGCACTGAATCCCGCCGAGGCGGTCGTGCCGCAGGGTCCCGACGTCGTGCAATTCGTCTGCCACCCGGCGTCGCACGGGATCCTCGTAACCGGGAGGGCCGGCGGCTTCCGAGAGATGCTGAATCAGCTTGAGAGTGGCGGCGTCGGGCATCGGTCGCTCCGTTGCGGGTTTCGGGTCCCGATCCGCAGGTCAGGATATCGCAAACTGCGGGACGCGACCCGTTTCCGATGCCTATAATGCTGATCCATGCAAGATCGTTCTCTCTCACCCCTGCAGGCTGAACGGCAGCGTTACGCGCCGAAGGTCCCACCTGCGCTCATGAGCGCGGGCCCGACGTGGGAGGGCGCTGCCGCAGCGTCGCAAGTGGACCCGACCATCGCGTCCCAGTTTCCGCATACCGCCGAGCTTCTGCAGATTCGCTGCACCTCCGGAACCCTCGCACCGGCTGGCCAACGTGTCGGTGTCGTTCTCAGCGGGGGGCAGGCACCGGGCGGACACAATGTGATGACCGGCCTCTACGACGCGCTCAGCGCCCACGGTGGCGAGTTGACCGGTTTTCTCGGAGGCCCGATCGGGATCATCGAGGACAAAGGCCGGGTTCTCGGTGCCGCAGAGATCGACGCCCATCGCAATACCGGGGGATTCGACCTGATCGGGTCCGGCAGGGACAAGATAGCGACCGAAGCGCAGTTTGCTGCCTGCGCCGAAGCGTGCCGTCGTCGGGAGCTGACCGGCCTCGTGGTCATCGGGGGAGACGACTCCAACACGAATGCCGCAGTGCTGGCGGAGTGGTTTCTTGCCAACGGAGTATCGACATCCGTCGTGGGCGTTCCGAAGACGATCGACGGTGACCTGAAGGCCGGTGCGGTCGAATGTTCCTTCGGGTTCGATACGGCGACTCGGGTCTATGCCCAGCTCGTCGGCAACATCGCACGCGACGCACGTAGTGCAGGGAAGTACTGGCACTTCATTCGACTGATGGGGAGAAGCGCGTCTCACGTGACCCTCGAGGTGGCCCTCCAGACTCAACCCAACTTCGCATTTATCGGCGAAGAGGTGCGAGCCAACGGCTGGACGCTTGCGCAGTGTATCGAGAAGATCGCGGCGGTCATTGTCGATCGAGCGGGCCGGGGGCAGCACCACGGAATTTGTCTGGTACCCGAAGGCCTGATCGAGTTCATCCCGGAGATCGGCCGTCTGATCGAGCAACTGAATACGGCTCTGGCAAACGACGATGGGAACGGGAGCGAAGAGACCATCCTGGCCGGACTACCCGCCGATTCCCGCAACGTGTTTCGATCGCTTCCGGCGCAGATCCGGGGCCAGTTGCTCCTCGATCGTGACTCTCATGGCAACGTGCAGGTCAGCAAGATCGACACGGAGTCCCTTGTCATCGCGAAGGTCCAGGAGCACCTGAACTTCTCCGACAGCTTCCGCACACAGCATCACTTCTTCGGTTACGAGGGGCGCTGCGCTGCACCGACCAATTTTGACGCGGACTACACGTACGCGCTGGGAAGGACCGCAGCATCGCTTCTGGCCTCCGGCAAGAGCGGCTATATCGCGGCATTGACCGGTCTCTCTACAGAAGCGTCCGCCTGGGAGCCGACGGGGGTGCCGTTGACGTCGTTGATGCATATCGAGACACGCAAGGGCAAGCCCGTGCCGGTGATCGCGAAGGCGTTGGTGGATCTCGATGGCGCTCCGTTCCGGTATTTCGCCGAACGACGACGACAGTGGGCTGATGACGACGCGTATCTGTACCCCGGCGCGCCGCAGTACTTCGGGCCCGCAGAGATCTCGGACGGCCGCACGATGACCCTCACCCTCGAGGCCGAAGAGCGCGCCTGACCGATGGGACGTCTTGTCTACTCGAGTGGCCCCGCGGGAAAGAACGATCCTTGCCGGAAATGCTTCCAGCGGCCGTGTCGATGTCCCGCGTCTGTTGTCGACACCCGCCCACCGGAGTCCCATGCGATCCGCGTGCGAATCGACCGCTCCGGTCGCAAGGGAAAAGCCGTCACCGTGGCGGCGCCCTTTTTTCTCTCGCGGGACGAGACTCTCCAGTTGCTGAAGCGCTTCAAGCAGAAGTGTGGGTGCGGCGGAGCACTCAAACCCGTGGATGATCGAGCCGGCCGGGATGGCTGGGTACTAGAGCTGCAGGGCGAACGACGCGAGCAGGTCCTCACCGAACTCGCGGCGTTAGGATTCCCTGCGAAGCCGTCGGGAGGTTGAAGGATGATGGACAGGTGGATCGCGTTCCTCACGATCGTCCCGTCGCTGATGCTGTTCGGCTGTGGGCAGAGCGGCGAGGTGACGTCACGGACGCCTGCTTCGTATGACCCCGATCGACTCGAGACGTCGTCCGACCTTCCTACGGACCGCCCACTCAATGTCGGGTTCTTGATCGTCGATGGGGTCTACAACACGGAGTTGACGGCTCCGTACGATCTGTTCCACCACACCGTGTTTCATACCGGGGACCGACCCGGTATGGAGGTCTTCACGGTGGCCCCCACGGGCGAGACGGTCACCACGTTTGAGGGGCTGCGAATCGTTCCCCATTACGTATTTGCAGACGCACCGTCGATCGATGTGTTGGTCGTTCCCAGTGCCGAGGGGAGTATGAGTCACGACCTCGAGAACGAGGTCCTCATCGGCTGGGTTCGAGAGGTAGGAGGCCGGGCCCGCCATGTGGTGTCGCTATGCGACGGCGCGTTCGTTCTGGCCAAGGCGGGCCTGCTCGCCGATCACGCGGTCACAACGTTTCCGGGCGATCAGGATGCGTTTGCTCGGATGTTCCCCGAACTCGACCTTCGACGGGAAGTCAGCTTCGTCCATGACCGCCGGATGCTGACATCCGAGGGTGGCGCCAAGAGCTTCGACGTCGCGATGTACCTCATCCACCATCTCTACGGCCAGGAGACCGCAGAGGGCGTCGGGCGAGGCCTGATCATCCCGTGGCCGCCGGCCGCGATGACCCCGACGGCGACGATCGTCGATCGCTAAAAAAAGGGACGGGCGACCTGCGCCGCCCGTCCAGTACTTCGAGACCCCCCGAGAGGGGCATCAGATCAATATCGGTAGTGATCCGGCTTGTACGGGCCGTCGACGTCGACGCCGATATAGTCGGCCTGCTTCTTGGTCAGTCGGGTCAGCTTCACACCCAACTGCCCGAGGTGAAGTCGTGCCACCTCCTCGTCGAGGATCTTCGGCAGCCGATAGACCTTCTTCTCGTACTTCTCCGGGTGAAGCTTCAACTCGATCTGCGCCAGCACCTGGTTGGCAAACGAGGCGGACATGACGAAGCTGGGATGACCCGTCGCACAGCCGAGGTTCAAGAGACGCCCCTCGGCCAGCACCATCACGCTGTGGCCGTCGGGGAAACGCCACTCGTCATACTGCGGCTTGATGTTGATGCGCTCGATCCCCGGGGTCTTTTCCAGCCCGGCCATATCGATCTCGTTGTCGAAGTGACCGATGTTGCCGATGATCGCCTTGTCCTT
Organism: Acidobacteriota bacterium; assembly: GCA_029861955.1. Lineage (NCBI taxonomy): Bacteria > Pseudomonadati > Acidobacteriota > Acidobacteriota bacterium. The sequence continues at coordinate 22,761 of JAOTYK010000002.1, read as the reverse complement.
CATCTTCTGCATCTGAGTCGCCGTCACCACGTCGTAGTTTCCGGTGGTCGTGATGATGAAGTCGGCCTCGGAGATCATGTCTTCGAGTGTTGCGACCTGGTAGCCTTCCATCGCGGCCTGCAGGGCACAGATCGGATCGATCTCCGTGACGATCACGCGCGCGCCCTGACCGCGAAGAGCCTGGGCGCAGCCTTTACCGACTTCGCCGAATCCGCAGACCACGGCGACCTTGCCGCCGATCATCACGTCGGAGGCGCGATTGATCCCATCGATGACGGAGTGTCGACAGCCATAGATGTTGTCGAATTTATGCTTTGTCACCGAGTCATTGACGTTGATTGCCGAGAAGAGAAGCTGGCCGGCTTCCTCCATCTGGTACAGCCGATGGACGCCCGTCGTGGTCTCTTCGCTGACGCCGGAAATGGTCTTAGAGAGACGACTCCAACGATCGGCATCCTTCTTGGCGACATCTCGAAGGGTCTTCAGGATGACGCCCCACTCCTCGGGCTCATTGTCCGCGTCAAACGCCGGAATCGCGCCCGCCTTTTCGAACTCGAGTCCCTTGTGCACGAGCATCGTCGCATCGCCACCGTCATCGACGATCAGGTCCGGGCCTCTGCCATCCGGCCACTCGAGCGATTCATTCGTGCACCACCAGTACTCTTCCAGCGTCTCGCCCTTCCAGGCGAAGACCGGAATCCCGCGCGGTGACTCGGGAGTTCCTCCGGTCTCGGGACGACCCACCACAACGGCGGCGGCGGCGTGATCCTGAGTCGAGAAGATGTTGCACGAGACCCAGCGCACGTCGGCGCCGAGATCGGCCAACGTCTCGATCAGGACGGCCGTCTGGATCGTCATGTGGAGGCTTCCCATCACGCGAGTGTTGGCCAGCGGTTGCTCATCGCGATACTTGGCGCGAATCGCCATCAGGCCCGGCATCTCCTGTTCCGCCAGCCGAATCTCGTTGCGGCCGAACTCGGCCTGACTGAGATCGGCGATCTTGTAGGGGTCCCGCCCGGCTGCCGCGGCGGCGGCGAACGGGTGCTGTGTTTCCGTGCTCGTACTCATCCCTGACTCCTTAAGCGTAATGATCGGTTCGAAGGATCATGAATTGACTTGGGTAGATGCGACAAAGAGGGGCGGGCCCTTGACGTCAGGATCTCGCGGCAGGGCCGTGAACGAGACCAGCGAGAGACCGGCGACGCCACATAGCCCTCGCAGTTGAGACTCGGAGAATCCCATCCAGACGTGCCCCATCTCCTGACGAAACGCGTCGCGCTCGTGGGGGAGCATGTCGACGATGACCAACTGACCGTTGCTCCGGAGCGATCGAGCCACCTCGGCGAGGACGCTCGACGGGTCGGGGACATGATGCAAAACGAGCATCAGCGTGGCGATGTCCAACGTGTCGTTCTCGATCGGCAGGGCCTCGAGGGTGCCGGAGCGAACGTCGACGTTGTCCAACCCATGGGTCCGATGACGGGCGGCCTCGAGCATCGCATCGGAATCGTCGACGGCGATAACCTGCCCGGCGACCGGAGACCATGCCGCCGCCAGACTTCCACTTCCACAGCCAAGGTCGCCGACGACGGGATCGCCCTTGACCAGCGACAGGGCAGCCGCGAGATGGATCTGAGAGCCGTAGAGCTCGTCCCGGAGTCGATCCCAACGCTGCGCGGTCTTCTCGAAGAAGGCCCGTGAGGGGTGACGTCGCGCCGCCAGAACCCCCGCCGCCCGTGTCAGGTCCCGGGAGACCTCTGGGTCCCTCAGGAGGGTCTCTCGGCCGAGGGTCCAGAGGGAGCGTGCGCTCTCCGTCAGGCGGTCCAGCGGCATCTGGTACAGACGTCTCGGCCCGTCCTTGCGGACGACGATCCAGTCACCTTCCATCAGGGTCTTGAGCTGACGGCTGACGGTCGACTGAGGCAGATCGAAGCTCTCGCAGATCTCGCCGACGGTCAGCTCGTGTCGCTCCAGAACCACCAGGAGTCGATTCCGTAGAGGATCTGACAGGGAGGCGACCTGTTGCAGCCACTGCTCGGTGGGTTGGGCGTGTATTTGATTCATCCGTATATCCGGATTTAATGATACACATTCTTCTTGCCCCGTCAATGGGCCTGACCGCCCCGGCGGCGGCGGCGGCTCGAAAGCCGGTGCCGTAAAATGAGCGGCGAGGGGAAGAGACCCATGAATCGGCCATTTTCCAAGAATCGGGTCCTGCTGCTGGGGCTGCTGACTGTGGTGGTCCCGCTGGGCCTGCTGCTGGCCATGCAGTACCGGGCGCTGACCTCCCTCCAGAAGAACTCCGCCCTGGCGGAGATCTCGCTCCTCGATAACTACCTCGATTTTATCGGCGCTGAAGTCGAGTACTTCTATCGTTCCGAGGCCGAGCGATCCCTCAACATCTCTCCCGACCTGTTCCAGCAAGGGGAGGTCGAGCGGCTCACCAACTTCTTCAAGTATCGGGAGCCCTCCGGAAAGTCCCAGGTCTTCCTGGCCCGCTTCGCCTCGACGGAATCCTGGGGCAAGATCCTGACGTGGGACCCGGAATCGGAGCGGATCGGGCCACCCACCGACCCATCGACCTTCGAGGCGATCTCCGTGGCCGTTGCGCCGTGGCGAACGTTGGCCGAGAAGGGCGCATCGATCCAGACGCTGGACCTTCACGTCGACGAGATGGATCCGTCCCGACCGATCATCCTCCTGCCGATCTCCGACGAGACGTGCCGGCTGATCGGCGTCGCCGGGCTGATCGTCGACGGTGGTTTCTTTCGAGATCAGGTGTTGCCCCGAGCGGTCGGGAAGGCCCGCACCAAGTTCCTCGATCATCAGGGCCGCGAGAACCTGCTGCTTACGGTTCGAGATCCCCGTGGGCGCCGGGTCTACGGCGATCGTTCGATCACCGAGGAGGCGACCCGTACCGGCAAGATACCGTTCATTTTCAGTGAGTGGAAGGTCGAGGCCAGCAGCCGTCTTCAGACTCCGCAGCAACTGGCCCACTCGAACTTCGTCATCAACATCTCGTTGACCGTATTCCTGGTCGGCATCCTGCTCGGGGGGCTCTGGCTGGCGCTCCGTACGATCTCTCGCGAACTGAGACTGACGGAGATGAAATCCGATTTCGTGTCGAACGTCTCCCATGAGCTTCGCACGCCCCTGGCGTCGATCCGAGTCTTTGGTGAGTTTCTTCGTCGCGGCCGGACTCACGAGCCGGAGACCACCCGGAAGTACGGCGAGTACATCGAGACCGAGAGCAGTCGACTGACGGCGTTGATCAACAATATCCTCGATTTTTCCAAGATCGAATCGGGAGCCAAGACCTATGAGATGACCGCCGGCGATCTGCGTGTGGCGGTCAGCCAGACGCTCCAGGAGTTGACGGTCCGCCTCGACCATCAGGCCTTCGAACTGCGATCCGACCTCCCCGTCGGAGAATTTCCCTTCGTTGACTTCGACGCGGATGCCATCAATCAGGCACTCACGAATCTGATCGACAACGCAGTCAAGTACTCGGCGGACAATCGGAGAATTGACGTGGCCGTCAAGCGAAGGGCGGAGCACGTCCTGTTGTCGGTCCACGACAATGGCATCGGTATCTCTCGTGACGAGCAGACCAAGATATTCGAGCGATTTCACCGGGTCGGCACGGGACTGGTTCACGACGTAAAGGGCAGCGGGTTGGGTCTCTCCATCGTGCATCACGTCGTTTCGGCACACGGCGGCAGGGTCACCGTCGAGAGCGAACTCGAACAGGGAAGTACGTTTACGATTGAACTACCGATCAGTGCGACCCATGAGGTTGACACGAAGCAACCATTGGCGATCGATGAGCCATTTCCTCAGGCCGGGAGCTCTTGATGCCCAATGTTCTGATCGTTGAAGACGACGAGGCCATGGCTGTCGCGCTTCGCGACGGCTTCAGTTACGAGGGCTGGCGCGTACGAGCCGCGACCGAGGGTGTCGAGGCGTTACAGATGGCGACCGAATCGGATCACGATCTGATCGTTCTGGATGTCATGCTCCCGAAGATGAGTGGCCTCGATGTCTGCAAGAAACTACGCCAGCAGGGGAGCCGAGTCCCGATCATCATGCTGACGGCCCGGGGGCAGGAGATCGACAAGGTTATCGGCCTGAAGACCGGTGCGGATGACTACGTGACCAAGCCGTTCAGCTTCCTCGAACTGTTGGCCCGTGTCGAGGCCGTCATGCGACGAACACAGCGTGTCGTCGACCAGGTGGACACCTACGAATTCGGCAACGTGGCGCTGGATTTTAAACGGTCGGAGGCCACGAAGAACGGGTCCGCCATCAACCTCTCGCCCCGTGAGTTTCGCCTGCTCCAGTTTCTCATCGACCACCGAGGCGAGATCCTGCCTCGTGAGCGACTGCTCGACGCGGTCTGGGGATACGACAACGTGCCCTTCACCCGCACCGTGGACATGCACATCGCCAAACTACGAAAGAAGATCGAAGACCAGCCTAATGACCCTTGTTTCATCGTGACGGTCCATCGTGTGGGCTACAAGTTCACCGGATAGACAGAAGGACTTGACACGAACCCCTGTTTGGTCGATATTGAGTTAGATTCCAATTGTTTAAATAAAGTAAGGTATCCGGGACATGAAGCAGAAAGCGGTGTTCACAACTTTCGAGACGGCGAAGCTCTGCCATGTCTCCCCCCTCTCGATCATCAACTGGGTCAACGCAGGCCGTCTACCGGCCTTCAGGACGCCTGGAGGGCACCGACGGATCCGGCGGGAGGACCTGATCCGCTTCATGCGAGAGAACGGGATCCCGCTGCCGGAAGAGCTACGGGAGGGCTCCGGGAAATCCAAGGTCCTCGTCGTGGACGACGAGGCAAGCATCCGTGAGGTGCTGGCGGAGCATCTGACGACCCGAACGACGTCCTACGAGGTTCTGACCGCCGCGGACGGGTTCGAGGCCGGTCGATTGGTCGCGACATTCCGGCCCGACGTCGTTCTACTCGATCTACGGATGCCCGGACTCGACGGCTTTCAGATCTGTCGAACGATCAAGGCCGACCCGGAGACCAAGAACACCGTCGTCATCGCGATGACCGGTTTCTACTCCCCGGAGACCGAGGCGCGAATCCTCGAGTGTGGCGCGATCCGCTGTTTCGCCAAGCCCGTCGAGTTGCCGACGCTATCGGCGTTTATCGATTCGGTGTTTGAGGCGCAGCAGACCCGGACCCGACGTCGGCCGACACGCGCCTGATCAGAAGCAGCCAAAGCTGGCGATGAGTCGATTGGTCGAGAAGCAGACTTCGACCTGATCCACATCGAGCATGCAAGTTCCCATGTCCCAATCGCACATGGTGAACGCCGTGTCACCTTTGATGTCCAACGTGATGAACGACGGCAACCCACTCTCCGGCATGATCTCCACCATCCGTTCGATGGTGAAACTCTGCCCCATTTTCGGCGTGACGTTTGCGATCTGCTCCACACAGATATCACCGATCCCGTCGGCGATCCCTTTCATGGCGAGGTCACCGGTGTCCTCCTGGCCGGGGTTTGCAAACCAGACACAGTTGTCGATGGAGTCCCGTCGGCCGTCGCGATCCGCATCTGGCGAGATGCTGCCATTGAAGACGTCGACGAACGAACACGAATCGCCGATGCCATCACCGTTGTCGTCCGATTGGTCCTCGTCCCAGAACAGCGGGCAGATGTCGACGCTGTTCAGGAAACCATCGCCGTCGTTGTCTCCGTCCACCGGAAGTACCGGTTTGGCGCGCCGCACGTCCATGGCGGAGAAGGTGACCTGAAGCATGCCCGTCACGGGGGTGTCGCGTGCCCCGACGACGATCCCATCCCGGCAAGCCCCGACGGAGACCGCGCCTGAAAGAGTCGTATCCGCGAAATCGCAAGAATCCTGGAAGGTGAAGTCGATCGGATCCGAGCCGTCCGTCAGCGTAAGCGTTGCCATTCCCGGGTTAACGACCCAGGTGACGGCCTGGTAGGTCGGCGTCGTTGACACGACCTGTTGCGGGAAGTTACCGCTGTCGGCCAGCAGGAGGTTCAGTGTGCTGAGATCGGTGACCAGATTGGGATCTTCACCGGTCGAGCAACCGACCACCAAGCACAAGCACATCACCACCAGGCCGACATGCCTCAGCAGGGACTGACACGGATGGACCATCGAGTTCCGTCTAGTTGGTCGAGAAGGTGAAGAAATCCGAAGAGAGATCGCGGAAGATGCCGCGGTTGAAATTGCCGGTCGGACAGATACACGCCAACGGGCCTGGGTCGTTGGGATTCATCGGATCGAACGCGCCGGGGCAGCCACACCCCGGGTCGCAAGCCTGAGCCTGTTGCAACGCATCGATGAGCTGCGCCCAATCCCAGTCGATGGTGAACGAACTGCCATCGGGCAGGACCTGGACGATGACCTCCCCGATATGGGTGGGGAGGATGTTGATCAACTGGTTCGTGCTGTACTGACGAACGAAGTCCTCACAGGTGGGATTCATCGGATCCGAGAAATTGGCGGGATCCAACGCACCCGTATCCCAGAAATTGATCGTGGTGATCTCGATGATCGCGACCCGATAGGTGCCGGCGGGAAGGGTCTGCGTGGCCATGGACACTTGTCCGGACCGAAAGTCGATCATGAAATTCGTTTGCAGGACGTCGATCCGGAGGTCGCCCAGAGCATCACGAGTGATCGGGTCGACGGCCTCGAGAGCCGCATTCCGAACCGAGATGGTTGCGAAGTCGAACGGAGAATCGACATATCTGCCGGTCGCGTTCGCCGCGCCAAACGTAAACATGAACTGCGAGTTGGCGGCGACGACCGGATCCGAGTCCGGGCAGCCGGTACCCGTCAGGAGAACGCAGCCCAGCACGATCGACAACACAAGAATCTTCACAAACACACGCATATCCATTGCTCCCCGAGCCGGTCCGGAAACAGCCATGGCTGAAGGTATCGCACCCGTTAGAAAGAGGCCCAACTATAGACAAATCGATGCGGTGGTACAACAGCGCAGAACGAGAATACCCTGGATCAGGGGCATCCGCGACCGGGGCGATGCGTCCCCGCCGAGTCGGTCCCCAGGCCGCCCCCGATCACCGGACAGGCGTTCTCGACCCTCACGAGGTAGAAAAGGGTTTGGCCCACGGACGGAACCAGCGGCTCTGTCGCGGTCGTATCGGCCGTCTCGTCCGATTCCAGGCAGACGGCAGGCCCATCGAAGTCCTGGGCGCTCGGCGTCCGCAGGACATCGTAGGTCAGCACTCCGACCCCACCCGTCGATACCGGGGCGATCCAGTTGAGGGTGGCCGTGTCGTCGGGGCGGCTGATATCCAGGGTCAGGCTCTCGATCGGTGTCGGCGCCTCCCAGACCTGATCGTTGACGGCATCGCAGTCGCAGACATCTCCGTAGGTGTCCATATCCTGGTCGGATTGACCCAGATTAGCCACCAGGGGGCAGTTGTCGACGTCATCGTTGACGGTGTCGTTGTCGTCGTCCAGATCGCATAGATCGCCCAGTCCATCCATATCGAAGTCCAGCTGATCGGGATTCACCGTGCCGACGCAGTTGTCGCAGATGTCTCCCAGGAGATCACCGTCGGTGTCCGTCTGATCCGAGCCGCCGACGGTCGGGCAGTTGTCGCACGCGTCACCCAATAGGTCCGGATCGCTGTTCTCCTGCAACGGATTGACGGCAAACCTGCAATTGTCGACAAGATCAAAGACGCCATCGTTGTCGTCATCGACGTCACACGCGTCTCCCATTCCGTCCGCATCCGAATCGAACTGATCGACGTTGAAGATGTCAGGACAATTGTCGATCGTCGAGCCGTCGATGGACAGACGAGGAACCAATACAAGATCATCAGACGTCAGCGCGTTGTTGTTCCATACTCCGATCGCAAGAACGTTCGTTCCGGAGATCAGCGCAGGCACCGCGGTCGAGCTGATATCAATGATCGGGTCGTAGTTGGGCTCCGTGCCGTTGCTCGACTCGTGGATGTTCGGGTTGGTATTCCAGTCGGGAGCACCTGCCGGCATCTCGAACGAACGATAGACCTCCGTTCCGTTGACCCATGCCACCACCCCGTCGTCGTAGTCGACGCCCAACGTTACCCGGTTGACCGACGGAAGATCGCTGATCTCGAACTCGCTTCGGGTGTAGACAGAGGACGTCCCGGCGGGAACCTCCGTCGCGATCAGATTCGATGCCCCCGTCGTGGTCATCTCGTAGCCGACCCCGTAGGCGCCCGGCGTCCAGGAGCTGTCATCGAACATGCGGCTTTTCCAGCCGGTGCCGAGTCCCGGGTCGCTCTGATTGGCGACATAACGCATGGTCTCCGGCGACAGTCGATTGATCGAGAGACGTGTGGCCAGAAATAGATCGGAAGATCCAGGCGCATTTCGGTTCCAGACTCCGACTGCCAAGATGTTGGCCCCGTTCTTGAGCGCCGAGATTCCAACGATAGAAATATCCGTGAGCGGCATGTAACGGGGTTCAGTGCGGTTGCTCGATTCGTGATTAGCGGAGTTGGTATTCCACGCAGGATCGCCGGCAGGCATCTCTGCCGATCGGAACACTTCCGTTCCGTTGATCCACGCGATGACGCCGTCGTCGTAGTCGAATCCGATGAACATGTCTCGGACCGCGGCCGTATTCGCGATATCGAACTCCGTGCGGGTATAGACGGAGAACACCCCGGCCGTGACTTCCGTCTGCACCATATCCTCGACACCGATGCCCGTTTCATATCCGATCCCGAAGATGCCGTCATCCCACGACGCATCGATGAAGGTGTCGGTTGTCCAGTCGAGCCCGATACCCGGATCGATTGCGTTCTCCAGATACTTCATGGTCGGCATCCGATTGGCCGATAGCCGCGGCACCAGTATCAGATCGGAGGAGACCGGATTGGAGAATGTGTTGTAGACCGCGATCGCCAGAACATTCGCGCCGTTCACCAATTCCGGTATTCCGATGGTCGATATGTCGACCTGCGGCTGGTAGTTGGGCGTCGCGCCATTACTGGATTCGTGGGTCGTCGGGGCGGTGTCCCAGTCGACCGCTCCACCGGGGACTTCTTTCGATCGGTAAACCTCGGTGCCGTTGATATACGCGACGAACCCGTCGTCGTAGTCGGCTCCAATGAAGAGGCCGGTGATCGCACCGATATCGGCGATCTGGAAGATCGTACGCGTGTAGATCGACGCCGTGCCATTGGGCACAGGGGTCTGAATCAGATTCTCCGCCCCCGTGACGGACTCGTAGCCAACCCCGTAGGTTCCCGGTGTCCATGAACTGTCATCAAATGTGGATCCCGCCCACGTGTCGCCCAGACCGGGGTTACTCGTGTTGGCCAGATAGCGCATGATGCTGTTCTGCTCGACTAACGTGGTGTCCGATTCGGGACCCTCGAGAACAAGCACCATCTCATCCGCATCGGCCCCGTCCAGCAGGACCTGTTCCTCGTCACAGATGCCATCGAGATCGATGTCGGGATCACCTGGACACGGATCGCAGGCGTCGCCCAGCCCATCCATGTCCTCGTCACCCTGTGTCGGATTGTTGTCGATCGGACAGTTATCGTCGCCCGCGCAGAGTCCGTCGGCATCGCCGTCGTTCGCCCCATCGAACGGGCACGCGTCGCACGGGTCTCCGATGCCATCGAAGTCCTGATCGGACTGGTTGGTGTTGAACACCATCGAGCAGTTGTCGCAGGCGTCGCCAATGGTGTCTGAGTCCCCATCCAGTTGGCCGGCATTCTGCACGAATGGACAGTTGTCGTCGCCGTTTAGAACCAGGTCGTCATCCACATCGCCGTCACACAGATCTCCGTCTCCATCGCCGTCCGTGTCGGTCTGATTGAAATTCGCGATGCCGGGGCAATTGTCGACGTCTCCACAGATCGTATCGCCGTCGAAGTCATCCAGAGGATCCAGCGGGCAGTCATCGCACAGGTCACCGGCGCCATCGCCATCGGAGTTGGTCTGCAGCGGGTTAACGGTCGTCGGGCAGTTGTCCACCTGGCAGGTGTTAATCGGGAAGCCCGGATTGCCAAACCCATCCCCATCGGTATCGGTGCAGCTGTCACACGTGTCGCCCAGCATATCGGCGTCCGCGTTGGCCTGTGTCGGGTTGGTGTCGTTCGGGCAATTGTCACACGCGTCCCCGAAAGGATCACCATCGGAGTTCGTCTGCGGCACGTTGGAATCCGTCGGACAATTGTCGACGTCCGCACAGAATCCATCGACATCGACGTCATTGGCCGCGTCGTTTATGCAGGAATCGCAGAGATTGCCAAGTCCGTCGCCGTCGTCGTCGGCCTGGTCGTTGTTTGAAATCGCGCTGCAGTTGTCGCAGAGATCGCCAACGTCGTCCATGTCGTCGTCGAGCTGAGTCGGATTCACGGCCGATGGGCAATTGTCGACGTCGCCGCAGACGCCATCGGTATCGATGTCGTTGTCCGGGTCCAGATCGCAAACATCGCACGCATCGCCCAGGCTATCGCCGTCCGCGTTCTCCTGGCCGACGTTGGGCTGGTTCGGGCAATTGTCATCGGGGCACGTGTTAGCGAGGAATCCTGGGTTTCCGAAGCCGTCGTCGTCGGTATCCGTACATGGGTCACAGGAATCGCCGATCCCATCCAGGTCGGAGTCTGCTTGGCTTGTGTTGGCGACCGCCAGACAGTTGTCCACGAGATCGCAGATCGAATCGACATCGACGTCCTGACAATCATCACAGAAATCACCGACACCGTCTCCATCCGTGTCTGTCTGGGCCTCGTTGGTCACGAGTGGGCAGTTGTCACACGCGTCGCCAAACGTATCGAAATCGCTATTGGCCTGATTACTGTTGACCGTCGCCAGGCAGTTGTCGCAGGCGTCTCCCGCGAAGTCACCGTCGCCATCTTCCTGGAGCGGGTTCGCCGTATTCGGGCAGTTATCGAGCGGATCGTCAATCCCGTCCAGATCCGTGTCGGCATTCAGCGCGGAGCACGTCGCAGTCACGCTTCTGGGATTGTCGTTGGAGTCGACACCGACGCCACTCTCACCACAGGAGTTTCGAGCGGACACGAGATAGAAGAAACCGCTACCGGCCAGCGGCGTCGTGGTCGCATCCCAGGTTGTGAGAGGTGTTTCGGCGACGAGGCAGACCGTTGCGGGGTTCCACATCATGCCACCGTCGAAATCTCCGCGATAGATGTTTGACACATGACCCTGCGTGCCACGGGTCCAACTCATCGTGTCAATCCCAACAGCACGCCGGAAACGAAGGGAGAGGCCGATGTCTCCCGAACCTTCGGAGATTCCCGCGGCAAACGGTCGACAGTCGGCACCATCCAGGACGCCGTCGTTGTCGTCATCGGGATCACATGCGTCGCCGCGGGCATCGAAATCGTTGTCCAGTTGCATCGGGTTGAAGGTGAAAGGGCAGTTGTCGTCGCAGTTCACCGACGCTCCACCGACACAGCGGTTGTCCTTGTTGTCTCCCGAGGAGTCCCCATCATCCAGGATGCCGTCGTTGTCGTCGTCGGGATCCGACGGGTCGGGGTCCATGTCCCCATCTGAATCGTTGATGAACTCGTAGGCGCCGATATCGACGATGGCGGCGTCCGCGCTTGAGCCGTCGGCGATTCTCGGCTCGCCGAGTATGTCGAGCGTCAGGTTGACATCAGCATTTGTGCCGACATCGATCAGGCTGCTGCTGGCGTCGAGCTGTAGATCACGATTGCCCGGGATCCGACTGAGAAACGCCGGATCGGAATCTATGTTTCCATCGATATCGATTACGTCGATGTCTACGAAAGAGCCGTCGATCTGGTTCGGGATATTCGAGTAGAAATCGTTGTATCGGACCGCGGGATCTGCGTAGGAAACTGCGAGGCCTGCACCGCCATAGAGAAGCGCTGTGTTGAATGCGATGGCGTTATTGCTCAGCGTGGCCTGGGCACTTACCAATCCCGTACGTGCCGTCGCGATGCCGCCGCCGAAATCCGCCATGTTATCGGCGACCGTGTTACTCAGAATGTAGGCCTCACTCGTGCCCGTAAGGATGGCGCCGCCGCTGAAGCTGCGGTTCAACTCCAGGACGTTGCCCTCGACGCTGCCGACGGAGGGAAAGTAGGTACCCAGCGAATAGCCCTGTCCGAAGAACACACCACCGCCGAAATCGGACGATGAGTTGTCTTGAATCAGATTGCGCGAGATCTGCGGTGTGATGTTGTTGGAAAAGCTGTAGACGGCGATCGCTCCGCCGGCCCCGATTTGCTTGTTGGTGTTTGACGACCCGGCTCGGTTCCCGCGTAGCGTATTGCTGTCGACGATCGGCGCTGTATAACGGCCGATGTAGAGAGCACCGCCAAAACCGGTGGAGTTCTCGACACCCGTCCCCTGGTCGGGTGAGGCGACGTTGCCTTCGATCAGATTACTGGTCACGATCGGCTGGGTCACCGAACCCGTGTCACCGCCACCGAAATAGATCGCCGCGCCCCAGTAATTCTTGGTGCCGCTGCTGAACAGGTTGTTGTCGGCGATCTCGTTGCCGGTGATCGTTGGGGACGAATTGAAGACGAAGATCCCGCCGCCGGTGACGGCGTTCTGCGGGTCGGAGATTTCGCCGAAGTCGCGGAAGAGTCCCTGGCCGCCCGTGATGCGAAAGCCCTCAAGTCGGTCCGTCGAGTCCGACCCCGATCCGTACACGACTGCCGAGCACGTGAGATTCTGCGTGCTTGGAGTACAGGCTGATGTCGTACACGCCCGACCCGCCGCGTCCAGGGTCGTTACGGCAGGACCATCCGTTGAGACAACCGACACGTCGGGGAACATCCGCAGCGATTCGTTGTAGTAGCCGGGGCGAACCATGACCGTTCCGCCCGTCGTATCCTTGACCGAGCAGATCGCCTCCTGGATTGTGCAGAACGGATCGAGGTCCGTTCCGGTTCCGGGTCCGGGGCAGTTGTCATCGTCGACGTAGATCACCTGTGCCGCGATCGGCGGCGCGAAGGCGAGCAGGCAACAAAAAACGACAAGGAGAAGAATCGGGGCGGTCGGTCGCCGACAGATCATATTTTCAACCCAGCCGCTCATCGCCTGAGAGAGGGCGGAGCGGAGCGAGACCCCCCAAGCCCCCCTGATATACGGCGACGGGCCCTCGTTCGCAAGAGAATCCGCATTATCGCTATTGTCTTGAGAAGGCACAGGATTCACCCGCCTCAGGGTGTGCAGTCGTTGCCCGGGAGCCGGGCAGCGCCATCGCTGTCCGTGTCGTAATCACCCGATCCGCAGGAGTTCAGGCCCCGGACAAGGTAGAAGTACCCGGATCCGGGTGCCGGATCGACTCGAGGATCGGTCCACTCCGTCACCAGCACGTCTTCGCCCTCGCAGGTGGCCAGTGAATACCCACTTCCATGGAGATCACCCAGCGCGCCGCTGACCACGTCGAAACTGGTCGCGCCGGCCGTTGCGGCCCAGGCCAGGCGGGTTCCGGGTGTCTTGGACAGCCCGATTGCTATGCCGAATGGGACGGTCTGCACGTTCGAGTCACCTGGTGCGCAATCGCACACATTTCCGGCCGAGTCACCGTCGTCGTTCATTTGATCCATATTCGCAACGACCGGACAGTTGTCGACGTCGCCGCAGATCGTATCCGCATCGATGTCGTTGTCAGCATCCAGCGGACAGATGTCGCAGGCATCGCCGTCTCCATCGAGGTCACCATCGCTCTGCAGCGGATTGTCATCGATTGGACAGTTGTCGCAGATGTCTCCCAGTCCATCCATGTCGGAGTCGACCTGCGCGATGTTTGAGATCGTCGGACAGTTATCGAGATTGCCGCAGACGAGATCGCCATCAATATCGTTGTCGGCATCGAGCGGGCAGACATCGCAGGCATCGCCAAGCCCGTCTGAGTCGCTATCGGTATTGCTGGTGTTGGCGTCGACAGGGCAGTTGTCACAGACATCGCCCACGCCGTCACCATCGCCGTCTTCCTGGCCGGTGTTGGCGACCGTGGGACAGTTGTCGATGACATCGGCCAGCAGATCGTTGTCATCGTCGGGGTCGCAGACGTCGCCCGCCCCATCGGCATCAAGATCGAGCTGCGCAGGATTGAAGGCGTTGGGGCAGTTGTCCACACTCGACCCGTCTACGGACAGGCGCGGGACCACGACGAGGTCGCTGGACGTCGGCGCTCCGCTGTTCCATACACCGATCGCCAGTAGATTCTGTCCCTGCACCATCGACGGCAGGGCCTTGAAGGTCACATCCCGAATTGGCTGGTAGTTGGGCACCAGGCCGTTGCTGGCTTCGTGCAAATTGACATTGGTATTCCATGCCGGATCGAAGAAGGGCATCTCCCGCGAACGGAAGAACTCCTGCCCGTTCAGCCATGCGATGACTCCGTCGTCGTAGTCGACACCGAAGAAGACGTTGTTCACCGACGACAAGTCCGGGACATTGATCACGGTTCGCGTATAGACCGAAAAGCTGTCGGTCGGGACCGTGGTCTGCAGGATGTTCCGCGCTCCAACGGTTCCGGTCTCGTAACCGATTCCGAAGAGTCCCTCGCTCCAGGCGCTGTCGTCAAACGCGGTCTCGACCCAGCTGAGTCCAATTCCAGGGTCCGTCCGATTGGCCACGTATTTCACCGGAGCTGCTGACATGCGGTTCATCGACAGTTTTGGCACCAGGACCAGCTCGGTCGATGGCGGGTTGCTGGGAACATTGTTCCAGACGCCGATCGCCAGCACATTCGTTCCATTGACGAGTGCAGGTTTCCCGAGGCCGGAGATATCGAATTCTGGCGTGTAGCGAGGGAGCGCACCGTTGCTGGACTCGTGGGGATCCGGATCGGCATCCCACGTCGGAACCCCAAGCGCCATTTCCGGCGAACGATAAACCTCGACGCCGTTGATCCACGCGATGAATCCGTCATCGTAGTCGGCACCGAGGAATAGGTTCTGCACAAGTAAGACACTTGCGATTTCGAAAGTCGCACGCGTGTAAACAGAGAGCGAGCCCGGCAGGACGTCGGTCTGGATCAACTGATCTGCACCCGTCGTCAGTTCGTATCCGACACCATACGCACCCTCGGACCATGTGGCGTCATCGAACCCTGGCGCGGTCCAAGTGATTCCGATCCCGGGATCTGCGCTATTCGCCAGGTATCGCATGTTGGAGGTGACTTGCCTGTTGATCGAGAGTCTTGGCGAAAGCACCAGGTCACTGGACGCCGGGGCGCCGCTGTTCCAGACGCCGATCGCCAGGATGTTGGTTCCATCCTTGAGTTGTGGCAGGGCAGCAAGCGAGATGTCAAAGAACGGACGGGGATCCGGGACCGGTCCGTTGCTGGACTCATGGCTACCGGAGTTGGTATTCCACGCCGTCGCACCTCCCGGCATCTGAGCGGAACGGAAGACCTCGACACCGTTGACCCACGCGACGACGCCGTCATCGTAATCTACGCCCAAGAACATGTTGTTGACGGCCAGGATATCCGCGATAACGAAGTCGGTTCGTGTGTAGACCGAGAATGCACCGGAGGCGATCCCCGTATCGATGAGGTCGATCGCGCCCCCGCTGGGTGCCGTCTCGTAGCCGATGGCATAGGTGCCCGAGTCCCACATCGCGTCGTCGAACACTTCCGCCGTCCAGGTCTCCCCGATCATGGGATCGCCGTAGTTCGCAAGGTATCGCATCGCAGATCCGGTATCGACGACGACCGTTTCGATTGCGTCGGCGAACTCGATCAGCACCGTTTCCGACGGCATCTCCAGCTCCACCAGCACGAAATCGTCGTTGCAGACGTCGTCGGCATCGATGTCCGGGTCCGTCGGGCAGGGATCGCAGAGATCTCCGCGACCGTCGAAGTCGGCGTCCGCTTGATCCACGTTCGAAATGGCGGGGCAGTTGTCGAAGTCGGCGCAGAGTCCGTCGGCGTCGCCGTCGTCCAGCGCGTCGTTTGCACACGTGTCGCATACGTCGCCGATGTTGTCGACGTCGAGGTCAGCCTGACTGGCGTTCGAGATGGCAGGGCAGTTGTCGCAGACATCGCCGACGAGGTCGCCATCGCCATCCAGCTGATTCAGATTCGCGACCAACTCGCAATTGTCGGCACCGTTGAGCAGCGTGTCGCCATCGATGTCGGCATCGCACAGATCGCCTTCGCCATTCATGTCGATGTCGGACTGGTCGAGGTTTGCGATCAGCGGACAGTTATCGATATCCCCACACACCGTGTCTCCGTCCGAATCGTCCAGGGCGTCGTTGGGGCAGACATCGCACACGTCACCGCTGGCATCGCCGTCCATATTGGACTGAGAGACGTTGGAGATGGCAGGACAGTTATCCAGGCTGCAACCAGCGTTCGGGAACGTCGGATCGCCGAAGCCGTCCCCATCCGTGTCGGTGCATGTGTCGCACGCATCCCCGGCACCATCGTTGTCGATGTCTTCCTGTCCCGCATTGGAGACCGTTAGGCAGTTGTCACATGCGTCACCGGCACCGTCGGAATCGCCGTCCGCCTGACCGACGTTCTGGGTAAACGGACAGTTGTCGACGCCGGCGCACAATCCGTCCATATCCAGGTCGTTATCGGGATCGTTGGGGCAGGCATCGCAGACATCGCCGACGCCGTCGTTGTCGCCGTCCAGCTGATTCAGGTTGATGACGCCGGGGCAGTTGTCGCATGCGTCGCCCAACCCGTCCGTGTCCGTATCCGTCTGGCTCATGTTCGCGACGATCAGGCAATTATCTACGTCGCCGCAGATGGTGTCGCTGTCGACATCGTTGCCCGGGTCGTTGGGGCAGGTGTCACAAGCGTCCCCGATTCCATCGAAGTCGATATCGATCTGGGCGGGGTTGGAGTCGCTTATACAGTTGTCATTGCCGCAAACGTTGGCCGGGAATGCCGGGTCACCGAACAGGTCGTTGTCGATGTCCGTACAGGTGTCACAGGCATCACCGATGCCGTCCGTATCGGCATCCGTCTGGGCGGTGTTGCTGATGTCGACGCAGTTATCCATGCCATCGCAGATGGTGTCGGCGTCGCTGTCCTGGCAGGGATCGCAGGCATCTCCAATGCCGTCGTTATCGAAATCGTCCTGAGTCGGATTGAAGTCGTCGACGCAGTTGTCACACAAGTTACCGACACCGTCGATATCGTCGTCTTTCTGATTGCTATTGCTGACCAGCGGACAGTTGTCGACGTCCGCACAATCTCCGTCGCCGTCCTCGTCGTTGGCGGCGTCCAGAGGGCAGCTATCACAAACGTCGCCGATGCCGTCCCCGTCAGCATCGGCCTGACCGCCGTTCGAGTTGGTCGGGCAGTTATCGCAAGGGTCGCCGATGCCGTCGGTATCCCCATCTGCCTGACCGGCGTTGTTGTCATTGGGACAATTGTCAACCTCGGCGCAAAGACCATCGCCGTCGGCGTCGTTGAAGGGATCGATCAGACAAGAATCACAGACATCTCCGACCCCGTCGCCGTCGCCGTCAGCCTGATCCATGTTGGCGTCTATCGGGCAGTTGTCGCAGGCATCACCGGTGCCATCGACGTCGCCGTCTTCCTGCATTGGGTTTGGCGCCAGCGGGCAATTGTCGGACTCGTCGTCGATGAGATCGTTGTCGCTGTCGTTATCGCAGGCGTTGCCGGCGCCGTCGGCGTCCAGATCGGCCTGGTCGGTGTTGTCATCGACGGGGCAGTTGTCGCAGTCGTCACCGACCGTATCGCCATCGACGTCCGCCTGTCCGACGTTGGAAACGGTGCGACAATTGTCCGAGCCGTCCGGAATCCCGTCGCCGTCGTCATCGTCGTCACACGCATCACCATCCGCGTCGCTGTCGCTATTGGCCTGATCCGAATTTGGCGTGGCTGGGCAGTTGTCCGCGGTATCCATCACGCCGTCGCCGTCCTCATCATTGCCCTGCGGATCGCAGGTTGGGGAGGCAAAGATCTCTACGCTGTTGCTGTCGATCCCCGCACGGCTCTCGCCGCACGCGTTGACAGCGGCCACCAGATAGTAGAAGACCTTGCCCTGCGGCGGTGTCTCGGGATCGAAAGCCTGTAGTCCGGTCGTCTCGCTCGTCAGGCAGGTCAGGTCATAGTTCCAGCCGGATCCGATATCGACGGTGCCGCGATAGGCGTTGGCGACAGGCCCGAAGAGGCTGCGCTGCCAGGTAAATCGGACGCCGCCGATCCCACCGTCGG
This sequence comes from Acidobacteriota bacterium, assembly GCA_029861955.1. NCBI lineage: Bacteria > Pseudomonadati > Acidobacteriota > Acidobacteriota bacterium. The sequence continues at coordinate 4,562 of JAOTYK010000002.1, read as the reverse complement.
CCGTCATCGTGTTTCCGATGGGCTCCGGTGGTAGTTGGATTCCTGCAAACGCCGGCGCACAATCGGAGCCGTCCGGGACTCCGTCGCCGTCGTCGTCGGGGTCGGAGTAATCGGGGTCGCCGTCCCCATCGGTGTCTCGCGTGAACTCGTAGGCACCCATATCGACACGGGCAATCCCATCGACATCGCCATCCTGGATCCGCGGGAAACCGAGGATGTCCGTGGCGCTCACGCCCGTGTCGTCACCCTGATCGATTACACCGCTCGTGATGTCCAGACGCAGGTCGCGGTTGCCTGGAATTCGACTGAGGAACGCGGGGTCGGCGGAGATGTTTCCGTCGAGTCCGATATGATCAACGTCCGTCACGTCGCCGTCGATGTTGTTCGGGATATTCGCGAAAAAGTCGTTGTAGGTCAGGTCGGGGTAGGATCCATAGATCCCCATCCCACCGGCGGCGTACAACACGGACGTATTGAAGGCCACGATATTGTTTCGCACCGTCACGACATCGGCCGGGTTCGCGGTTATACCGGAGCTCAGGCCCCCGCCGAACTCCGCTGAGTTATCGGCGAACGTGTTGTTGAGAACCGTCCCCCTCGTAGTAGAGGAGTGCAAGCCTCCACCGCTGAAGCTCCGATTCAATTCAAAGACGTTGTTCTCGACCGTTGCCCAGGAAGGGAAATACGCGATCTCGGGAGTCAATTCGTACGCCTGACCAAGAGAGAGGCCACCACCCACGTCTGCGGCGTTGTTGTCCTGAACAAGATTCTTCGAAATCGTGGGTATCGAATTCGGCGTCAACGTGTAGATGATAATGCCGCCGCCGGATCCAAACTGATTGACCTTGTTGGTGTCACCCGCTTGATTGCTGCGGATCGTGTTGTACTCCACCATCGGCGCCATGTACGAACCGATGTAGAGGCCGCCCCCTTGAGCTCCCGACAGATATCCGGAGTTTTGGCCTGCAGGCGGGTCGGCAACATTTTCCTGGATGAGATTGAGGGTGATCACCGGGGTCTGGGGGGAGCCGTACGTTCCACCACCGACGTAGATGCCACCACCCCAGAAGTCATTGGAGAGGTTTGCGTGGGATAAATTGTTGCCGACGATCTCGTTATTGGTGATGGTCGGTGCGCTGGCAAATACGAATACGCCGCCGCCGGCCAGCGCGTTCGGAGGGGACCCATCACCGAAGTTTCGGAACAGACCCGTACCGCCGATGATCCGGAACCCATCCAGCCTGGTGCTGTTATTGAACCCGGAGCCGAATACCACCGTCGAACAGGTGAGGTTGATCATGCTGTCGACACACGCCGACGTCACACACGGCTTGCCATCGGCATCGACCGTCGTGACGGCGGGTCCGTCCGTAGACACGACGTTAACCGTCGGGAACATCCGCAGCGACTCATTGTAGAAACCCGGTCGCACGTAAACGGTGCCACCGCCGGTGTCCTTGATGCTGCAGATCCCGTCTTGTATCAAACAATACGGGTCGAGATCGGTCCCGGTGCCACCGGGACAGTTGTCGTCATCGACATAGATGTCGGTTTGAGCGAGCGTTACCGTCGCCACGAGGCATAGCAATGCCAACAGGACTGCTCGGCGAATCATGCGTCCCTTTCCCAGTGTGCGGCGTCGGGTGACCGTCTTTATATGTCGTTCGCTCATGACACTCAAGGGCTCGGATCGCAGGCATCGCCGATTCCGTCGCCGTCGCCATCGAGTTGGTCCGGATTGACCACGTTGGGACAATTGTCCGTGGTCGGGTCGTTAATCGCTAGCCTCGGCACTAGAACCAGGTCATTGGAATTCGGCGCAGAGTTATTCCAGACACCGATGGCCAGAACGTTAGTGCCAACTTGAAGATGGGGTGCCACGACGGAATAGATATCCACGTCCGGATCATAGGTCGGCGTCGGATCGTCGCTGGACTCGTGGCTTGCAGCGTTTGTATTCCAGTCCGGCGGGCCCGCAGGCATCTGGGGCGACCGGTAGACTTCCTGGCCATTGATCCACGCCGCGAATCCATCGTCATAATCGGCAGCCAGGAGCATGCTGTTGATCTCTGCGAGACTCGTCAGCGTGAAGTTTGTTCGAGTGTAGACGGAGTGCGCTCCATCCGTCACAGTCGTCGCGATCAGCGCCTCCGCTCCAACACCCCGTTCGTAGCCGACGCCGTATTGACCCTCGGTCCAGGGGCCGTCGTTGAACGCAGTCGCCGTCCAGGACAGTCCTAGTCCGGGGTCCGAGACATTGGTCAGGTAGCGCATGTTCGGGGTTATCGGTCGTTTGACCACGATTCGCGGTGCGACGACCAGATCGGTCGACGGGCCAACCATCGGCGCGCTATTCCAGACACCGATGGCGACGGTGTTCGAGCCCTCGCGAAGCAGGGGGATGGCGACCGACGAAAGATCGACGGGGCGTGAGTAGATCGGGAACGGTCCGTTGCTGGACTCGTGAGCCAGGGAGTTGGAATCCCACGCAAGAGCGCCGGCGGGAACCTCCAGAGTGCGATGAATCTCGACACCATTTAGCCAGATCGCGACCCCGTCGTCGTAATCCAGTTCAACCGTGAAACGCGTGATGGACGGCAGATCCGTGATCTGGATCTCGCTTCGTGTATAGATCGAGAGGCTATCTTCGGATACCGGTGTCGAGATCAGGTTGTGGGCCCCGACCACGTTGGACTCGTATCCAATCCCGAACGTACCCGGTGTCCAGCCGCTGTCATTGAAGACATCAGCGGTCCAGGCGGTTCCGATCCCGGGGTCGTCGTCATTCGCCACGTAGACGAGCGGTGAGCCGCTATCGAGGACGACGTCCGCGATCAGGCCGACGCCCTCCAGGAGTACGCTCTCCAGGTAGCAGACACCGTCATTATCGGGGTCGGTCCCTACCGGACAAGGGACGCAAGCAGGCGCGGGGTTCAGCGGGCAACTGTCGCATGCGTCACCTATGCCGTCGAGATCGGAATCGATCTGCGGACCGTTGGCCAGTCCGACACAGTTGTCCAGATCGTCGCACACACCGTCGCTGTCGGCGTCGTTCGCCGGATCCGCCGGGCAGCTATCGCACACGTCTCCCATCCCGTCGCCGTCGCCATCCAGCTGGCCGGCATTCGAGATCGTCGGGCAATTGTCGTCGGGACAGATAGAGCCTGAGCCGGGGTTGGCGAAGCCATCTCCGTCGGAATCCACACAACTATCACACGCGTCACCGATCAGGTCGCCATCAACGTCCTGTTGCAGCGGATTCGCGGTGACCGGGCAGTTATCGACGTTGGCGCAGCGGCCGTCGCCATCGGCGTCATTATTTGCGTCGGCCGGACAGCTATCGCACGCGTCGCCGATGCCGTCCCCATCGCCGTCGACCTGCAACGGGTTTGCGATTCCTGGGCAGTTGTCGAGGGCGCACTGGTTGGCCGCGAACCCGGGGTCGCCGAAGCCGTCGCCGTCGAAATCGGTACAGGTGTCGCACTCGTCGCCGGCGCCGTCGGCATCACGATCCGACTGGTTCGGGTTCGAGTTCGCCGCACAGTTGTCGCAGGCATCGCCCACGAAATCGACATCCGCGTCGTCCTGAGATGCGTTCGCCACCATGGCACAGTTGTCGTCAAGATCGCCGATGCCGTCGATGTCGAAATCCAGTTCGGCCACGGCGCAGGCGATGGCCGGGTTGCGTAGTATTCCGTCGCTATCGCTGCCGATGACGCTGTCGTTGCATCGGTTGCGCGCGCCGACCAGGAAGTAGTGCCCCGTGCCCGGTGCGAGAGCCGTATCGTCGGTCGTCGTCCGCGAGGGGATCGGACCATTTAGGCAACTCTCGTCGTAGTTGAACGTGCCCGAGTCGAAGTTGCCACGGTACACATTGTACGTCTGGCCTTGCGCGGCACGTCCCCACTCCAGGGTCACCTGTCCGCCGGACTTCGACAGGCGGAGCGAGTCAGAGACCGGATCCGGATCGTCGGCGACGCCGATGATCAGCTCCGCACAATCCGGCCCGTCGGCCACACCGTCATTGTCGTCGTCCGCGTCGCAGAGATCTCCCAAGCCGTCGCTGTCCGTGTCGGTCTGGGATGCGTTGGCGAGCGTCGGGCAGTTGTCGACGTCGCCACAGACTCCGTCGCCATCGATGTCATCGTTGACATCATTCGGGCAGACGTCACAGGCGTCGCCGGCTCCATCGCTGTCCGCATCCGTCTGCGAGCTGTTGGAGATCGTCGGACAGTTATCCGCGTCACCGCAGATCGTGTCACCGTCGATGTCGTTGTTGGCGTCGTTGGGGCAGGTGTCGCAGGCGTCGCCCAGCGTGTCGCTGTCGGTGTCGGCCTGGCCGACGTTGGACGTCGTCGGGCAGTTATCCACGTCACCGCAGATCGTGTCACCGTCGATGTCGTTGTTGGCATCGTTGGGGCAGGTGTCGCAGGCGTCGCCAAGCGTGTCGCTGTCGGTGTCGGTCTGACTGACATTCGACGTGGTCGGGCAGTTGTCCACGTCGCCACAGACGGTGTCACCATCGATGTCGTTGTTGGCATCGTTGGGGCAAGCGTCGCAGG